>CAITEF010000117.1 GCA_903891315.1 uncultured Rhodospirillales bacterium
AAGCCGAAGCCGCCGAGGCCAAGTGCGGTCTCTGATGGCTTGACTGATGGCCTGACGCGAGTAGCCTCCGCTCACTGATTCACGGGAGAAAACCGCCATGAAACGTCGCGCTCTCGGCCTGATGGCCGCCGCCTTGATTGCCGCCCCCGCATTGGCCCAGGCCCAGACCGTGCCGGTCGGTGCCATCGAAATTCTCTCCGGCCCGAACGCCGCCTATGGCGTGGCGATCAAGGCCGGCCTCGAACTGGCACTCGATGAGATCAACGTCAAAGGCATTCTCGGCGGCAAGAAGATCGAACTGACCGTCGAAGACAGCGCAGGCAACCCCGACCAAGCCGTCAACGCCGCTCGCAAGCTGATCGGTCGTGACAAGGTTGTCGCCATTATCGGGCCGACCATCTCGGGTGAAATGTTCCGCGTGGGGCCGGTGACGAATGAGCGCAAGGTGCCCACACTCGGCACTTCGACCACCGCCAACGGCATCACCGATATCGGGCCGTATATCTTCCGCACCTCGCTGCCGGAGAGCGACGTGATCCCGGTCACGCTCAAGACCGCACAGGCGCGCGGCGTGAAGACCATCGCGCTGATCTACGCCAATGACGACGCGTTCTCGAAATCAGGCTTCGACGTGATGAAGGCCGCCTCCGAGAAGGCCGGGCTGAACATCGTCGGGATCGAGACCTTCAGCCAGAAGGACAACGATTTCTCCGCACAGCTGACCAAGATCAAGAGCCTCAAGCCCGATGCGGTCGGCGTCTCGGCGCTTGTCGAGCCGGTCTCGGGCGTGTTGCTGCAGGCCCGCCAGCTCGGCTTCGGCAAAGAGACGATTTTCATCGGCGGCAACGGTGCCAACTCGCCCAAGCTCGGCACGATTGCCGGTGCCGCGGCCAATGGCCTGATCGTCGGCTCGCCGTGGTTCATCGGCAAGGAGACGGATGGCAATCCGGCTTTCGTTGCGGCCTTCAAGGCGAAGTATAACAAGGACCCGGACCAGTTCGCTGCCCAGGCCTATGACGCGATGAAGATCATGGCGATTGCCATCGACAAGGCGGGCGCTGCTGACTCGGAGAAGATCACCGCCTCGCTCGCCAAGACCGACTTTAAGGGCGTGATGGGTCCGTTCAAGTTCACCGATCACCGCGACCCGGCCTCGACTGAGGGTGTGGTGGTGCTGACCATGCAGGACGGCAAGTTCGTCATTCTGAAGTGACGTAACTGGCTGGGCTGATTGACCGTCGAAGGGCGGACCAGCGTAGCGCTGGTCCGCCCTACGCATGAGAGGGAGACGCGAGCTTGTCATGAAACTGACGGCAAGCCGAAACCGCATCGCGGCTATCTGGGGCTGGTCCAATTCCGGCCCAGGGAGAGTCCAACATGAGCAATTTCGGTTCCATCATGGAAAAGGTTTTCGGCACGACACCTGCCACCGCCGCCACCACCGATGCCCCCGCCAATGACGCCACCGCCACCGCGATGCCGGAAGTCGATGTCGAAGCCGTGCTGACCAAGATGGCGGAAGCCAAGGGTGAGCAGCTCAACTGGCGCGAGTCGATCGTTGATCTGCTTAAGCTGCTCGATCTCGATTCCAGCCTGTCCGCCCGCAAGCAGCTCGCCGAAGAGCTGAACGTGCATGTCGCAGCCGACGGCACCGCCGAAGAGAACATCGCCCTACATGCCGCCGTGATGGCGAAATTCGCCGAGAACGGCGGCAAGGTTCCGGCCTCGCTGCACGGCTGAGCTACAGGATTGGCGGCGTGGGAACCTCCCGCGCCGCTTTCCCCCATTGCGTTAATCCTTTATGACCACGCCCTCTTGCGCGGCTCGGCTGCGTTGCGTTTCCTTTTGGGTGTGGTTCGAGAGCAATGCTTGCCCAACAGCTGGTCAATGGCGTCCTGTTGGGCGCCACCTACGCGCTGTTCGCGCTCGGCTTCACGCTGATCTTCGG
>CAITEF010000118.1 GCA_903891315.1 uncultured Rhodospirillales bacterium
GCCAACATCCCCAAGCGCCTCTGATCACGCCGCCTTCGCCTCATGTGCGATGCGGTTGAGGTTCGACAGCACGTCCCGCGCCAGCTTCACCCGCTGGGTGATCGTCATCTCGCCCACAATGGCCAGCTTGTGGTCCGGACGCAGCTTCACCAGCCCGCCCTTCTTCCCCAGCCACGTGATCAGCCCCGCCGGGTTGCGGAACTTGTTGCCGCGGAAGGTGATCACCATCCCCTTCGGCCCAGCGTCGAGCTTCTCCACACCGGAAGACCGGCACAGCCGCTTCAACGCCACGACATGCAGCAGATTGTCGACCTCCTCCGGCAATTTGCCGAAGCGATCCACCAATTCAGCGGCCATTGCCTCACTCTCTGCGTCGTTCTCCAACGCTCCAATCCGGCGATACAGGCCGAGGCGAACCGGAAGTTCGCGCACATAGGTCTCAGGGATCAGCACCGGCAGGCCGAGGCCGATATTCGGCGTCCAGTCACGCGCCTCGGTGCGTTTCTTGCCCTTCTCGGCGCGCATCTCGGCCACCGCGTCTTCCAGCATCTGCTGATACAACTCGATGCCGACCTCACGGATATGCCCGCTCTGCTCATCCCCCAACAGATTGCCCGCGCCACGAATGTCCAAATCATGCGACGCCAGCGTGAAGCCCGCGCCGAGATTGTCCAGCGTCTGCATCACGCCCAACCGCTTCTCGGCCGCCACCGACAACGCATTGGTCGGCGGCCAGGTCAGATAGGCGTATCCGCGCTGCTTGCCACGTCCGACGCGACCGCGCAGCTGATAGAGCTGGCCCAGCCCGAACATCTCGGCGCGGTGAATGATCAGCGTGTTCACGGCGGGCATGTCGAGCCCGGACTCCACGATATTGGTCGACAGCAGAATGTCGTATTTGCCGTCGCCGAACTCCGTCATCACCCGTTCCAACTCGGTGGGCGAGAGACGACCATGCGCCTGGATGGTCTTTGCCTCTGGGACGATCTCCGACAGGCGTTTGGCCATCCGGTCGAGATCTTCCAGGCGCGGACAGACGCAGAAAATCTGCCCACCCCGGAACCGTTCGCGCTGAATGGCTTCCCGGATCACAACCGCGTCGAACGGCATGATAAAGGTGCGCACCGCCAAGCGATCCACTGGGGGCGTTGCAATAATGCTCATCTCGCGCACGCCGGTGAGTGCGAGTTGTAGCGTGCGCGGAATCGGCGTGGCGGTGAGCGTGAGCACATGCACATCCGCCTTCATCGATTTCAGCTTCTCTTTGTGGGCGACGCCGAAATGCTGCTCCTCGTCGACAATCACCAAGCCGAGATTGTCGAATTTTACGCTGTCTGCGAGCAAGGCGTGGGTGCCGATGACAATGCTGATCTCGCCGGTTGCCAGATCCTCCTTCACCTTCAAAGCGTCCTTGGCGGTGACCATGCGCGAAAGCTGGCCGATCTTGATCGGCAGCCCCTCAAACCGCTTGGTGAAGCCCCGGAAATGCTGGCGGGCGAGCAAGGTTGTCGGCACCACGACTGCCACCTGCGAGCCGCTCATCGCCGCCACAAACGCCGCGCGCAACGCCACCTCTGTCTTGCCGAAACCGACATCGCCGCAAATCAGGCGATCCATCGGGCGACCGGATGCAAGATCCTCCAGCACATCGGCAATCGCGCGCGCCTGATCCTCGGTCTCGGCGAACGGGAAGCGGGCGCAGAACTCGTCCCACGCTCCTTCCGGCGGCGCGATCACCTCAGCCTCATGCAGACGACGCTCGGCGGCGACGCGGATGAGCCCTGCGGCCATGTCGCGAATCCGCTGCTTCATCTTCGATTTGCGGTTTTGCCACGACGCGCCGCCAAGTTTGTCGAGCGCCACACCAGCAGTCTCGGAGCCGAAGCGGCTCAGCATCTCGATATTTTCGACCGGCAGAAACAGCTTCTGCTCACCGTCATAGAGAATGCGCAGGCAGTCATGCGGCGCATTGCCGACATCGAGTGTCACCAGCCCGTCATAGCGGCCGATGCCATGATCCTGATGAACGACAAGATCGCCCTCAGCGATCTCGGTGGCCTCGGCGATAAACTGATCGGCGCGCTTGCGGCGGCGCGGCGGGCGGGCGATGCGTTCGCCGAGCAGATCCTGCTCGGAGACCAGCGCCAGCTTCTCGGCCACGAAACCGCGTTCGATCCCCAGCGTCAGCAGCGCCAACGAGCCCAGCTTCACACGCTGGATTTCATCCCAATTGGCGCAAACCTCGACCGGGAAGCTGTGCTCGCTGAGCATATGCTGCAACCGCTCACGCGAGCCCCGCGACCACGCCGCGATGATAATCCGCCGTCCCTCGCGAATCCAGCGATCCGCCTGCGCATGCAACTGGTCGAACAGATTGACGCCAACCGTGCCGGTCTTCTGGGCGAACAACGGCGCAGGCCGTCCGCCGCCATCAACGCCGACAGCGCCATCCGGCAATCCAAACGGCGAGAAGGTGAACACGCCGAAGCCCGAAAGCATCGCGTCCCAGCCTTCGCGGTCGAGATACAGCCGCTCGGGCGGCAGCGCGCGATACGGAATTTCGCCGTCACGCGGCACCGATTTGCGGGCGGCGTAGTGGTCGGCGATCATCTCCAGCCGGGAGGTCAGAACATCCTCGCCCTGATGATCGAGGCTGATCGCGGCATTGGGCAGATAATCGAGCAGCGTCTCCATGCTCTCATGGAACAGCGGCACGTAATGCTCCATCCCCGGATGGCGATGGCCGTCGGAGATCGACATATAAAGCGGGTCGGTCGCCGCAGCGTTGCTGAACAGATCGCGCCAATTGGTGCGGAAGCGCGCAACACTGGCCTTGTCGAGAAACACTTCCGAGACCGGGCGCAGGCTGAAACGCTCAATCGCCGCCCCGCTGCGCTGGGTCGAGGGATCGAAACTGCGCAGCGACTCGATGGTGTCGCCGAACGTGTCGATGCGGATCGGCGCGTCGAGCCCTGCAGGAAAGATGTCGATAATGCCGCCACGAATAGCGTATTCGCCCGGCTCCATCACTGTGCCCGACCGATTGTACCCACGGCCTTCAAGGATGCGGGCGAGATCGTCCGACTTCACCGTACCGTTGACTGCCAGCGACATCGACGCACCGTGAAACACATGGCGCGGCGGGATGCGCTGCACCAGCGCGTTCACCGTGGTGAGAACGATTCGCTTGCCTTTCGACTGCTCCAGCAACGCCGCCAGGGTTGCGATGCGCTCGGAGATGATCGTCGGATTGGGCGAAACGCGGTCATAGGGCAGGCAATCCCAGGCCGGGAAGCGCAGGATTTCGGCATCCGGCGCGAAGAACGCCAGATGCTCGGCCATCGTGGCCATGCGGGTATCGTCGCGCGCGACATGCAGCAGCGGATAGGCATGTTCCTGCGCCCGGCGGGCGAGAAGCATCGCATCCCAGCCTTCTGGTGCGCCGTAGACGGTGGCTGTCATTTCATCACACCGTCATTGCGAGGCCCGCTTGCGGGCCGTGGCAATCCATCGATGTCAAAGATCACATTCTTCGCCCTCGATGGATCGCGACGCTTCGCTCGCGATGACGGAAAATTGGCAGGAAGGAGATTCATCTCCGGCCAGAACCCTGGTCCGCCGCCAATTTCATCGCCCGCAGCATCGGACTGTCGGCATGCGACGGAATCGGCAGCCGACCTGTCAGCCAATCGGCCAGATCGGCGTCCTGGAGTTCCATCACTTCCTCCAGCGCATCCATCTCCGATTCTGACATCGAATCGATTCGCGCGGCCACGAATCCGCCGATCAGCAGGTCGGTTTCATGGGTGCCGCGATGGTTGGCGCGGAAAAGCAGGCGGCGTCGCCGAATGTCGCTGGGCGAGAGCGGGTTTTCTGTCATGACATGGCAAGCTATAGCGAGCGTCCCCAACTGAGTCAGCCCGTGGAACCCTACCATCTCGATCCGCTTTTCGCAGAGCTGACCGCGTTGCGCGGCGTGGGCGACGCACTTGCCAAATTGATGGCCCGCGCCACCGGCGGCAATCGGGTGATCGATCTGGTGTTTCACCTGCCCGAATCCTATCTCGACCGCCGTGAACGCAGCACAATCAAATCCTCTGTGCCGGGCCAAGTGGTCACGCTGGAGGTCGATGTCATCCGCATCGAACGGCCGCAAACCTCCAAGCAGCCGACGAAGGTGATGGTGAGCGATGGCAGTGGGTTTGCCGATCTCGTCTTCTTCCGCTCCTTCCCCGAGGCGAAACTGCGCGTGGGCAGCCGCGTGCTGATCGCGGGCAAGATGGATGACCGCCGCCAGATCGCCCATCCCGACCATATCGCGCCCGCCGAGCACCCAGATCGTTTCCCCGCCGTCGAGCAGGTCTGGCCGCTGTCGGCGGGGCTGTTCGCCTGGCATCTCCGCCGACCGGTCGTCGAGGCGGTGTCTCGGGTGCCGGAGAACATCCCGGAATGGCACGATGCCCCCTTGATGCAGCGCGAGGATTGGCCGTCCTTCCTGGAAGCCCTGCGCGGCCTGCAACTCCCCACCACCCTCCCCGCCCCCGAATTCCGCCGCCGTCTCGCCTATGACGAGTTGCTCGCGGGCCAAGTTGCCATCGGCATCATGAAACGCCGCAACCGCGAGCGGCCTGGGAGGTCCTTGGTGGGGGATGGGAAGCTGAGGGCAAAAGCGCTCCAGGCATTCGGCCACGAACTGACCGAGGCGCAACGTCACGCCCTCGCCGAAATCGACGCCGATCTGGCCGCCCCCAACCGGATGATGCGGCTGCTGCAAGGCGATGTCGGCTCCGGCAAGACAGTCGTTGCCGCGCTGGCGATGCTGCGCGCGGTCGAAGCCGGCGCACAGGCGGCGATTATGGCCCCCACCGAACTCCTCGCCCGCCAACACGCCCGCACGCTGGCCGCGATCTCGCCCGTGCCAACCGCGCTGCTCGCTGGAACCGTCACCGGCAAGGAACGCGCGCGGGTCCTGGAAGGTCTGGCGGACGGCTCGATCCCGATTGCCATCGGCACCCATGCGCTGGTGCAGGAGGGTGTCGCCTTCCGCGATCTGGCGCTCGCGGTGATCGACGAGCAACACCGCTTCGGAGTCAATCAGCGCCTCATGCTCGGCCAAAAGGGCGAGCAGACCGATGTGCTGGTGATGACGGCCACGCCCATCCCGCGCACCATGCTGCTCACCCAATGGGGCGAGATGCAGACCTCGCGCCTGTCCGGCAAACCCGCTGGGCGCCAACCGATTCGTACCACCACCCACGCGCTGTCCAGCATCGGCACAGTGCTGCAGGCGGTGGCCCGCGCAATCAACGCAGGAGCGCTGGTCTATTGGGTCTGCCCGCTGGTCAGCGAGAGCGAGACCTCCGATCTCGCCGCAGTTGAGGCCCGTTATGCCACGCTGTTCGAACGCTTCGGCGATATCGTCGGCCTCGCGCATGGGCGGCAGGACACCAATGTCCGCGAGGCGGCGATTGCGGATTTCGCTGCCGGAAAGACCAAGATCCTGGTCGCCACCACCGTGATCGAAGTCGGAGTCGATGTGCCCGCCGCGAGCGTGATGGTCATCGAACAGGCCGAACGCTTCGGCCTCGCCCAGCTTCACCAGCTCCGAGGTCGCGTCGGGCGCGGGTCGGCGCAAAGTTTCTGTCTGCTGCTGTTCGACGACAACCTCACCGAAACCGCCCGCAAACGCCTCGCTTTGTTGCGCGAGACCGAGGACGGGTTCCGCATCGCCGACGAGGATTTCCGTCTGCGCGGCGGCGGTGATCTGCTCGGCACGCGCCAATCTGGCCTGCCGGGCTGGAAGATCGCCGATCCGGAGACCGATGAGGGTCTGCTGCACATGGCCGGGCGCGATGCCGACGTGTTGCTCACAGGTGACCCAAGATTAACATCTCCGCGAGGCCGCGCGATCCGACTGCTGCTAAGGTTGTTCGACCGTATAGAGGCTTTCCGAACCTTGAACTCCGGCTGAGCTTTCGCCATTGAAGATGTCACCGAAGGAGAACAGCGCGACGTGGCGGACATCCTGATCGACATCGCTCGTCTGACCAAGAAATTCGGCAACTTCACCGCGGTGGACGGCGTCTCGTTCAGTGTCGAGCGTGGTGAGGTGCTGGGGTTTCTCGGGCCGAACGGCGCGGGCAAATCCACCACCATGCGCATGCTGGCCGGTTTCGTCCGCCCCACCATCGGCCGCGCCTCGATCTGCGGCTATGACGTGATCGATCAAGGCGTCCAAGCCCGGCGCTGCCTCGGCTATCTGCCGGAAGGTGCGCCCTGCTACCCGGATATGAGCGTGGAGGATTTCCTCGCCTTCATCGGTCGCATGCGCGGCTTAGATGGCGGCGAGTTGCGCGACCACATCCGGCAATCGCTTCGTCTGGCCGATCTGCTGGAAGTCTCCCGCCTGCCGATCGAGACCCTCTCCAAAGGCACCAAACGCCGCGTCGGTCTCGCCCAGGCGCTGTTGCACGACCCCGACGTTCTGGTGCTCGACGAGCCTACCGACGGGCTTGATCCCAACCAGAAACACCAGATTCGCCAACTGATCCGCAGCATGGCACCGCGCAAGGCGATCATCATCTCCACCCATATCCTGGAGGAGGTCGACGCCGTCTGCACGCGGGCGATCATCATCGCGGGCGGCCGGATCGTGGCCGACGACACGCCGATGGGCCTCACCTTCAAACACCCCTCCGGCAAACTTGATGACGCCTTCCGCCTGCTCACCAGGCCCGAGGAAGCGGCATGAATGCGGCCTGGATCATCGCGCGGCGCGAATTGGCGGCGTATTTTGCCACACCTGTTGCGGTGGTGTTCATCGTCATCTTCCTGGCATTGCAGGGAGCGCTCACCTTCAATGTCGGCAATTTCTTCGACCGCAATCAGGCCGATCTGGTGCCGTTCTTCAACTTCCTGCCATGGGTTCTGCTGCTGCTCGTCCCCGCATTGACGATGCGGCAATGGGCGGAAGAACGTCGCCAGGGCAGCATCGAATTGCTGCTCACCCTGCCGATCACGCCGTTCCAGGCGGTTCTCGGCAAATTCCTTGCCGCCTGGATGTTCTGCACCCTGGCGATCCTGCTCACCTTCCCCTTCGTGCTGACGGTGAATTACCTTGGCCACCCCGACAACGGCGCGATCCTGGCCGGCTATGTCGGCGCGATCCTGTTGGCGGGCAGTTTCCTCTCCATCGGGGCTGCGTTGTCGGCCAGCACGAAGAACCAGGTGATCGCCTTCATCCTCGCTGTCGCCGTGTGTTTCGCCGCCCTGGCCACCGGCACGGCGACGGTCTCCGACTACATCTCGCGCATCGCCCCTGATGTGGCGAATGTGGTGCGGTTGCTCTCGGTCGCCGACCGGTTCGGCGATTTCACCCGCGGCGTGATCGCCTTGCGCGATGTGCTTTATTTCGCCTCGTTCATCGTCTTTTTCCTCGTCCTGGCCACTGAACTGGTCGACGCGAAGCGGGCGGATTGAGAGGGCCATGAAGCGCTTTTTCACCTCCCTGTTCGGCTGCGCTGGCCTGCTGATGCTGCTGCTCGGCCTGAACATGATCGCCCATCCGAATCTGGTCGGCGTGCAGATCGATCTCACCCAGCAGAAACTCTACACGCTCTCACCCGGCACCCGTTCAGTGCTCGCCTCGCTGAAAGAGCCGATCACGCTGCGGCTGTTCTATTCACCGGAACTCGGCACCCGTATTCCGCAATATGCCGGCTATGTCGACCGCGTGCGCGAGATGCTGCGCGAATATGCCGCCCTTGCACCAGGCAAAATCCGGCTCGAATTCCACTCCCCCGAGCCGTTCAGCGAAGACGAGGACCGCGCGGCGGGCTATGGCCTGCAGGGTGTGCCGCTCGACCAATCCGGCGAGAAGGTGTTTTTCGGCCTGCAAGGCACCAATCTGCTCGATGACGAACGCGCCATCGCCTTCTTCCAGCCGGAGCGTGAGCGTTTCCTCGAATTCGACCTCACCAAATTGGTGCTCGACCTCGCCAACCCCACCAAGCCCGTTGTCGGGCTGATGACGCAGCTGGAGATCGACGGCAATCCGCAACTCATGTTGCAACGTCGGGGCGGCACGCCGTGGGCGGTGATGACCGGGCTGCGGCAAAGCGCCTCGGTGCAGCAGATTCCCGTCAACGCTGACAGCATTCCGGCCAATGTGCAGGTTCTGATGGTGGTGCATCCGCAGAACCTGCCGGAGACCACCTTGTATGCCATCGACCAGTTCGTCATGCGCGGCGGGCGGCTGCTGGCGATGGTGGCCCCCTCCAATGAGACGGTGAGCACCGACGGCAATCCGGACAATTCCAGCAATCTCGGCAAGCTGTTCGAAGCGTGGGGCATCGGCTTCGATCCGCAGCAGGCAGTGGGCGATCAGGACGGTGCGTGGAAGGTGCGCGGCAACGGGCGTGATGGCTCGGATTCGGTGACCTTCGTCGGCTATTTCAGCGTGCGCGACGGCATCAACCACGACGATCCGGCCACCGCCGATCTGCAGGAAGTGGTGATGGCCAATCCGGGCTTCCTCACCGTTGATCCGCAATACGGCCTGAAGGTGACCCCATTGCTCACCACCTCGGACCACTCCGCCCGGATCCCGGCGGAGGTCCTGCGCAACGATCCTGACCCGGCGAAGTTACTGGAAAGCTTCAAGCCAGATGGCCAGCACCGCATCCTCGCCGCACGGCTGCGCGGGTCGCTGCATTCGGCATTCGACACACCGCCGCCGGGGGCAAAGGGTGAGTATTTGGCCGGGAGCAAAGGCGCCGCCAATCTGGTGGTGATCGCCGACACCGACATGCTGTCGGATCGGTTCTGGACCCGCAGCGCCGATTTCTTCGGCGCCGCCAACGCCACACCGTTCGCCGACAACGCAACATTCATCGAGAACCTCGTCGGCACCTTGGCTGGCGGCGACGCGCTGATCGGCCTGCGCAGCCGGGGGGGTGCCGCGCGGCCGTTCGCACTGGTTGATGCGATGCGGCGCGACGCCGAGACCCGCTATCGCGAGAGCGAAACCGAGCTGACGCGCCATCTCGACGAGGTCAGCAAGCAGCTTGACGATATGCGCGGCGGTCGCGACGGCTCGTCCAATGTGGCGCTCAACGCCGCCCAACTTGCCGCGATCGACGATCTCAAACGCGACATCAGCGACACGCGGGCGCGGCTGCGTCTGGTGCAGTTCAATTTGCGCCACGACATCGGCACACTGAAGCTTCGGCTGCAGATTTTCGATGTCGTGCTGGTGCCCGCCTTGTTGCTGGTGATCGCCTTCATCCTGGCGCTGATCCGAACCGCACGACGCACGCGGAGGCCAGTATGAACGGTCGGCGCGCTTTCTTCCTGATGCTGTTTGGCGCGTTGGCGCTGGCCCTTGGTATTTCCGTGCAACCCAAGCCGGACCTGCCACCCGCTGAGAGTGGTCAGTTGGCCTATCCCGGACTTGCCACCCAGCTCGGCAGCGCGGTGAGTGTGGAGATCAATGGCGGCGGCAAGAGCGTCACCCTGATGCACCAGGGCGACGATGCAAGTGCGAATTGGGTGGTCGCCGAGCGCGGCGGTTATCCGGCCGATGCCCGCAAATTGCGCAGCGTTCTGGTCGCCCTCGGCGAGTTGCGGCTCTACGAACCCCGCACCGTCGATCCCTCCCTCTATGCCAGGCTCGGCGTGAACAATCCGCAGGCAGAAGGGGCGACCAGCACCGGCATTGTGGTCACTGACCGCGTCGGGCGCATCATGGCCAGCCTGATCGTTGGGCATCGCGGCGTCCGCGCACGTCCTGGCGCACCGGAGCAGATCTATATCAGGCGCACCGGCGAGAAAAATGCCTGGCTGGCCGAAGGGTCGCTCGATGTCAGTCCCGATCCGCTGGCTTGGCTGCAGCGCGGAATACTTGACATCAAGGCCGACCAAATCGCCTCGGTCGAGATCCACCGCGACGGCACCACGCTGAGCCTTCGCCGTGGCAAGGACGGCAAATTGGCGCTTGACACCCCACCGGCCGGAAAGCTCGACGACATCAGACCCATCGAGGTATCCCAGGCGCTGGACGCGCTCACGCTGGTCGATGTCGGCAGCGACGCCCTGCCCGGCAAGCCGGTCGGCAGCGTGCAATATGTCACCACCGACACGCAGAAAGTCACCGTCCTCCTCTCGCAAGACAGCGATCATCTCTGGGCCCGCTTGGCGGCGTCGGGCGTGTCGCCGGATAAGATGCTGCTGCTCGCCAACCATGTCTTCGAATTGCCGTCCTGGCGGCTGGACGAGATGTTGCCGAAGGCTGCGGATTTCCTGAAGGCGGACCCGAAGAAATGAGCCGTGAATATCCGCCGCGTCCCATCGTCGGCATCGGCGTGGCCGTGCTGCGACCGGGCGGCGTTCTGCTGTGTCGCCGCGGCAATCCGCCCAATATTGGAGCTTGGAGCCTGCCCGGCGGTGCCCAGGAACTTGGCGAGACCACCATCACCGCCGCACGGCGCGAATTGGAGGAGGAAACCGGGCTGGTGGTGGGAGAGCTACATCTCGCCGCCATCGTCGACTCCATCATGTCCGACAGCGCCGGACGCACGCGCTATCACTACACGATCATCGACTATGCGGCAGTGTGGCAGGGTGATGAGGCGCGGGCGGGTGGCGATATCACCGAGGTGGAATGGGCCGCGTTCGACGATCTGGCGCGCTTCAACCTTTGGTCCGAAGCGCATCGCGTGATTCGTATCGGCTGCGACTTGCTCGGGCTGGCACCTCCTGCCATGTCAGTCGGGCGAACGACAGGGGACCCAGCATGACCGACGAGACGATGCATTTCTACGAGCCATCCAAGGGCCACGGCCTGAAACATGACCCGTTCAACTCCATCATCGCGCCCCGTCCGATTGGCTGGATTTCGACGCGTGGCAAAGACGGCACGCTGAACCTCGCCCCTTACAGTTTCTTCAACGGCTTCAACTATATCCCGCCGATCATCGGCTTCTCATCGACCAGCCTGAAGGACACTGCGCGCAACGCCATCGAGACCGGCGAGTTCGTCTGGAATCTCGGCACCACCGCACTCGCCGAGAAGCTCAATCAAACGTCCCGCCCGCTCGCGCATGGCGACAGCGAATTCGCCGATGCCGGTCTCACCCCGCTGCCCAGCCGCTTGGTGCAGGCACCGCGCGTGGCGGAAAGCCCGGTGCATTTCGAATGCAAGGTCACTGACGTGGTGAAACTGCGCGACATCGACGGCCAGGAGACCCCGGCCATTGTGATCTTCGGCCAGGTGATCGCCGGCCATATCTCCAACGCCCTGCTGGATGGTGGCGTCTTCAACACCTTTGGCGCGGGGATCATCATGCGCGCTGGCGGGCCGACTGCCTACGCCACCATCGGGCCAGACACGCGGTTCGACATGCGCCGCCCGGATTGAAGGCATAGAGTGCTGTGAATCTGCGTTGAAACGCCCTCAGCCAGCACTCACCAGACCGTCATCGTGAGCGAAGTGTCGCGATCCAGAAGTCGTAGATTTGGATCTTTGACCGCTGGATCCTGACGCTTCGCTCAGGATGACGGAGTGGCTGTGACACGGCCTCAACCGAAAAACGCCCCGCTTACGAGCGAACGCTCAGGCGAGGTTGCTGATGGTGATGCTCTGCGCGTGGTGCCGCAGCGCCTGATCAATCGCCGCTGACAGCGAGGCAACACTGAACGGCTTGGCGAGATCACCATCGGCCACGTCGCGCGCGAAATTCTCCCGGTCGGCGTGGCCGGTCGCCAGGATCATCACCAATTCGGGGCGCAGCTTGCGGATTTGGGTGATCAGTTCCACCCCGTTCATCGTCGGCATCACCTGATCGATGATCATCAGATCGACCTTCGTGCCACTTCGCACCTGGGCGAGCGCGGATTCCGGCTCGGAGATCAGGATCGGACGATGCCCAAGCTCGATCAGCATGTCGGCCACCAGCGAACGGATCGCTGGGTCATCATCGACAACCGCGATCACCATGCCGGTCGCACTGGGCAGTGACGGGAGTTCCTCCATCTCGGACGAGACCGCGGGCAGCACCACGCAGACCGCGGTGCCGCGGCCCAATTCACTTTCAATCCGCACCGTGCCGCCAGATTGCGCCGCCAGCCCGTGCACCTGTGACAGGCCGAGCCCGGAACCTTGGCCGGATCCCTTGGTGGTGAAAAACGGCTCGAACACGCGACTAAGCATCTCGGCCGCGATCCCGGTTCCGTTGTCCTCTACGCTCAATGTCACATAGCGACCGGGCGGCAACTCACCCACCGAACCGGGGAACGTCTCGGCAGACTTTAGATCGAGGCCGGCGGTGCGGATGGTGACCGTGCCACCCTTGGGCAGCGCGTCGCGGGCGTTCAGCACGAGATTGAGAATCGCCGCTTCCATTTGGTTTGGATCGACCAGCGCATAACGCAGCATCGGCTCGAACTCGGTGCGGATCTGGATATCACGCCCGATGGTGGTGGTGAGCAGTTCCATCATCCGGCCGATGATGTCGTTCAGATTGGTCGGCACCGGCTGCAGACGTTGACGGCGTGAGAAGGCCAGCAGTTGCGCGGTCAGCCTTGCCCCGCGCTCGGCCGCCTGCATTGCATTGTCGAGCAGGCGCAGGCTGCGCAAATCGGCCTCGGGCAGGCGCGGACGCAGCATGTCCAGTGCGCCGATCAGCGCGGTGAGCAGATTGTTGAAATCATGCGCGATTCCACCGGCAAGTTGGCCGACCATCTGCATTTTCTGCGCCTGACGCAGCGAGGCCTCGCTCTTGGCCTGCTCACCGAGGGCGATCTGCAACCTGTCACGGCTTAACAGCAGATCGCGCGTGCGCTCAGCGACACGATCCTCCAACTCGGTCTGCATCACGTCGCGTTCGGCGATGCGGCGTTCGAGATCGCCAGCCATTCGGTTGAAGGCAAGTGCTATGCGGGTGAATTCGGAATGATCCTCCGGGTCGGCCGGGACGCGTACGGTGAAATCACCGCGCGCCCAGGCATGGGCGGACTCGACCAGAATGCGGGCCGGTTGGCGGATCAGGCGTTGTGCGGCAACGAAACACGCACCCAACGCCACCAGCACACCGAGCGCCATCACCAGCAAGCCGCGACGCTCAGCGTAGGATTCCGCCGCGCCCATCGCTGCCGTCGGCACGCCCGACAGCACGAACAGGCCGGATCGACCGGCCGGAGAGATCGAGATCAGGCTCTCATCCGGGGCACCTTTCGGCAGCAGAAGCACGCGCGGCTCAGTCTCCGTCAGCAGCACCTTGGTGTCCGACCGCAACGGCTTGCCCAATCGAAGCGGCATCGCCGGCGAATGCGCCAGAATCGTCCCCGCGCGATCCGCCACCAGAATCCGGCTATCCGGCATACGGGCGATCCGTTGCAGGTGCGTGTTCAGCCAATCAAGCCGCAGCCCCACCACAACCAGATGAACCGCCCCGTTGTGGTGAACGGTCTTTGCATAGGGGAGCAATCCCGGTGGCATGCTTGGGGTTGCGAGGAACAGGCCGGTGGAGAAATCGTCGCCGGTGAGATCATCGGTCGAATGCAGGCTCTCCAGCGGCGGCACGATCGGCGCACCAACTGCGGATGCCGAACAGACTGGCAGACCAGCGCTGTCGATAATCGCAATCAGCCCAAACCGGGGTGCCCCCTCTATCATCGCGGTCAGCGCGCGACGGCAGCTCTCTGGCGATTGCCAGATATCGTCCGACCCGCCGATGACGCCGATCAGGTCGCGCGCGCCCTCGGCAATTCCGGTGAGATCGGTCTGAACGCTGATCGTCTTGCGCGTCATCGCATCGACAACCACCTTCTTCCGCTCGGCCCGGGTGTCGTAAAGCTGCAGCGCGAGCACGAGCAGCGCCGGGGTTGCGGCGGCTGCCACAACCCAGAGCAGCCTGACAAACAGGTTGCCTTGGAATTTCACCCGGTTCGCTCCCAATCGCCCCGTTTTAAGACAGTGCAGGAATCGAAGTTAACGTTGCAGGACGCTGCTTCCGCAACCTGTATCACGCAGTTTTGCGCAGAACCAAGGGTGGTGCGAGAGGAGGGATTCGAACCCACATGACAAAGTCGGTCGATTTTGAGTCGACTGCGTCTACCGTTCCGCCACTCTCGCGCGGCACCTTTTCTAGAGCAATCGCGGCGTCATGCAAGCGAAACTCGGCGGATTTCCAAGCTTTTTTAAACCCGCAAATTCAACCGTATTCGGGGATCACACGGGTCTTCATCTGAGAACACGACACCTACAGACGCCCAAAATGCCCGAACTCCTGCGGGTGGACAGCACGCGCCTACGGGAAAATCCCTATGCCGCGAAGCACCATTTTCAGCGGCAAACCGCGCGCTTCGGTGTGGCCGAACGCTTTGATCGCCGAGGCTCACCATGAGGCTCACCATCCTGCGTGCGCTGTCGCGCCTGATTTGCAACCTTGACCGTCACCGCCGATTTTGACACCAAGGTCTCGTCGATATGGCAAGAGTTCTCCTCAAGGTAAATTAGAAGATGCTCAACGAGTTGGACGCCCAGCGCAGCTTCGAAAACCTGGAACAGCGACTGCGCCAGATCGCAGCGGAGCGATCGGCGGAGCGGCTGTCGGCTCACTTGACGCTTGGCGCGTGGATTTACGGCGCAGGGAATTACGGGCAACGCGTCGCGCGGCTGATGAAAGAGAAGAACCTCCCCGTTCTCGGATTCATCGATCAGCGAGGTGCGACGCTCTCCGAAATCGCGGGCCTGCCGGTCTTTACGCCGCAGAGTTTCCCGCGCGAGCGCGCTGAAAACCGCTGCTTCGTCCTCGGCGTGTTCAACGAAGCGATGGACGCCGATAACATCCTGAATTTCGCCAAGTCGCTGCCGTTTGCCGCGCGGTTGTGGAACGCTGACATCCCGGAAGTCTTCGGCCCAGAGGCAAACAGCGTCTGGCTGTCGTCAAGAAGCTATCTGCTGGACCATATTGACGCATTGCGCAGTGTGGCCGCAGCGTTGTCGGATCAAGCCAGCCTGGATACATTCTCCGGCCTCCTGACGTACCGATTCACCGGGGAACCTTCCGATTTCCCTGAATATAATTACCACACGCAATATATGCCGACGGATCTGCCGGGATTTGACCGGCCGATTACGTTCGTGGATGGCGGCGCTTTCAACGGCGACACCGGGGCCATGTTGCACAATCATGGGGTCGCAATCAGCTCCTGGATCGCGTTCGAGCCGGACGTGAGGAATTTCCACGACCTGACAGTGACCGCCCGCAAACTCGGCATTCCGGCCACGTTGTTTCCTTGCGGCCTCTCAGACGGTCTGCATCAGGCATCTTTTGTCGATAACCAGGGGCTCGGCTCCCATATCGCCCGCGGTGCCGAGCCGGACGTCATCACAATCCAATGTATGGCGTTGGATGACGCAGTGCCAAACCTGAAGCCCGATTTCATCAAATTGGACATTGAGGGCGCGGAACTCGCAGCACTCAACGGCATGGCGAAACTTGTCGCCAACAACGCGCCGCGTCTGGCAATCTGTGCCTATCACAAGCCCCAGGATATGTGGGAAATTCCGCAAAAGATGCTGGAGTTGACATCAAATGCCCCGCTGTATCTGAGGCAGCACCTTATCAACGGTTGGGAAACGGTGTTTTATAGCATTCCCAATTCGTAGGTTTGTTTTTTAGTCAGATTGTGCACTGCGAAAATCAAAACCGGAAGGCTTGAGAAACTTCATCAATACAACCCACGGCTATTTTGGAGAAGTTGATGCAGTCACTCAGCAAGTCGGACCGGCCAAGATTGTCTTTGGTGCTGCCGACCACTGGAAACCCGCGCAGTGTGCGCCGAGTGCTGACGTCGCTTCGCAACAACGCCCCACCGTCGCTGCTCGCTGGCGCAGAGTTGATCCTGTTCCTGAACATCAACCCTGATTTGCCGTTCGACGACAAGCAAATGGCCATTTTGGTTGGCGAAGTCGAACCGCTTTTTCTCGCAACGACGGTGATCCGCACCGACACCTATCACATCACCGCCGAAACATCCGCCCTTGCCGCAGTGCGTCATGCGACCGGTGAATATCTGTGGATTGTTGGCGACAAGCGGGTCTTTTTGCCTGAGGGTCTGGCGCTGTTGGATGAGTTCATCCGCGAGCCCACAGCGCCCTGTGCCTATTTCAATTCCATCTGGTTCGACCAATCCGGCAAAACCCGCGGCTTGGCCACCACCCACTTCTCGTCACCCACCGCTCGCGTGACGCACAAGCAATTCGTCATCAGCCAAGGCATCAACTACATCGCGACCGGCATGGGCGTGTGGATTTACCAACGTCACTTGCTGGACCTCGATGTCTGGCAGACCATTATCGAAACCTGCGGACCACATTTTTCCCACGTGACGGCATTGTCGCATGGGATGCGAGATCTGGACGTTCTCTGCCACGCCGCCTTTTTGGTTCAGATTCAAGAAAAAGCCTATCACGGCGGAGATTCTGACGAGTGGACGCGCTACGCGAAAATATCGAATACGTACCGTCATTACGCCTGGACTTTCGGTATCGTTCGCCAGTTTATGTTTCTGATAAATAGCGGCATTTATCGATTTTCGGACATCCGTCGTGGAATGTGTTCAGAAACCTTGGTGCTTCGCCGTCAGGTTGACGAAATCTATGTGAATGTTTTCTTGCAACTGCAGATGGGGCGAACATCGCCCGCCGAACGCATAAAGCCGGAAGAATTTCACGAAATCATGCAATTTCTACATCGCGCATGCCCTGAGCACGCAATTTTGAATCAAAATATTGAAGATTTTTATGCCGGACTATTAACCGATAGCTACACTATTTTCTGGAGAAAATTCAAAAATCTCCGCAATATCCATGGCGACGGTCTAGAGTCTCGACTTTTGCCTTTGGTTGTATCCCAAATTGGCGGGTCTTACGTTCGTCTGCACCCACGCGGCTATCTGATCTCAAACGTGACGGACCGTGACGCGTTTTTGGTCGCTTACAAATTGCTCAACCCACCCGAACATGGGCCAAATTGGCGAATCTTGCGCGAGGACGAGTTCTCCGCGCTCGCCACAGAGTTCACGCCGACCTCGTTCGGCGAGTTGTTCCCAGTGATGATCAGCGATGATCGCAAACCATCCGCACGTCATCGAATGGTGCTGTTCCTGTTCAAATTCAGGCCCGTTGCGTGGGTGTTGTCGCATATGTCGGAACGGCTGAAGCAACGACTGAAACGGATCGTCCTGCGCTAAGGCACAGCTTCAGGACTTTACAACGCATGAAACACAAATGATTCCCGTTCAAAGTCTGCGACACATTGCCGATGAGGATTTCGACCGACTATCGGCGGAAATCCCGCTTACAAGCCTGGCTGGCAAAACGGTCTTGATCACCGGTGCCACTGGTTTTTTTGGCGCTTGGCTGCTCTCGGCCTTCGACTGGATGCATCGCATGCGCGGCAGCACCGCGCATGTCCTGGCCGTCTCCCGTGACGCGTCCGCCTTTCTGGCCCGCCATCCGGATTTTCGCGATGCACCCTGGCTGACCTGGATCACCGGAGACGTGAGAGATTTTCCGTGTCCAGACCGCAAGATCGACATGGTTCTACACGCGGCCACCGACACCTCGGCGGCCGCCGGGCGGAATCCGGCATTGCTGTTCTCCACCATCGTCGATGGCACACGCCATGTATTGGAGTGTGCCCGCCGCACCCAGGCCAGTCGCATTTTGCTCGTCAGTTCCGGCGCGGCCTATGGCGGACAAGGCCGCGAGGTGACGCATGTCGGCGAAGACGCCGCCTTGCCACCGCCCCGCCCGCAAGCGCGCGACACCGACCCGTATGGCGAGGGCAAGCGCGAGATGGAGTCTATGGCGGCAGCCTTTGCCGCCGAGACCGGCGCGAGCGTCGTGATCGCGCGATGCTTCGCCTTTGTGGGTGCCGGCCTGCCGCTCGACGGGCATTTCGCGATCGGCAATTTCATTAGAGACGCGCTGAGCCAGGACCGCATCACCATTCGCAGCGGCGGCACGGCCGAGCGTTCGTATCTCTATGCCGCCGATCTGGCGATCTGGCTTCTGCGGCTACTGGTATCTGACACCAAATGGCCGGTCTACAATGTCGGCTCAGACCAAGCTTTGAGCATCGCCGATCTTGCGCGTGTCGTGGTCCGCACTTTGGCCCCCAGCAAGTTGGTGTCGGTCGAGGGGTGGGATGACCCGGCAAACGGTCGCCATCGTTATATCCCCTCGGTCAAGCGGGCGCGTGACGAGATCGGCTTGGAGGTCTGGACAGACCTTGCCCAAGCCATTGCGCGCACCGCCGCCTGGCGAATCTCGCCGTAATATCAAACGGATCAGCAGGGCCCATTCCCGCTCGTCCGCCATCCGTTGACGCCGATAACCCGATGCCTTATCCCGCAGGCGACCTTGTGACAACTTGCTGTCGCGTCGAAGCGGGCCACGCTGAGCGGTCTGCACCAAGGCAGCGTGTGTTATCGGAGCATGACGCCAAATTTTTGCGGGCTTGCAACAGCGTGATGCTCCGACAGCGCGCTGAGGTTCTTGAATCGGGAGACACCGCACGACATGGCTGATCATTCCACCGCGGCCCCGACTGAGCAGGCGTTGCGAGAGCAGATTTTAGACCTCGGCGATGCGTTCTTTGAGGCCAAGGGCAGTGCGGCTTTCGTCCCTGGTGCAACCTATATCCCCTGCTCTGGCAAGATCATCGAAGCCGACGATCTGCGCCTGCTGCTCGATTCGTCACTCGACCTTTGGCTGACCGCAGGGCGCTACGCCGACCAGTTTGAGACACAGATCGCCAAGGCCTTCGAGGTCAAGCACGCGCGTCTCACCGTCTCGGGGTCAGCGGCCAATCTGTTGGCTTTCTCGGCGCTGACCTCCTGGAAGCTGGGCGAGGACCGGATCATGCCCGGCTCCGAAGTGATCACAGTGGCCGCCGGTTTCCCCACCACGGTCGCACCGATTGTGCAAAATCAGTGCATTCCGGTGTTTGTCGACGTCGACCTGGAAACCGCCAATGTCGATGTCAGTCGTCTCGAAGCGGCGATCACCCCCAAGACGCGGGCGATCATGCTGGCGCACACGCTGGGCAACACATTCAATCTGCGCGTGGTCACCGAGATTGCCGAGAAGCACCACCTCTATCTGATCGAGGATTGCTGCGACGCTCTGGGTGCGACCTATGACGGTAAGTCGGTTGGCTCCTTCGGCGATCTCGCCACTGTCAGCTTCTATCCTGCCCATCACATCACCATGGGCGAAGGCGGCGCGGTGATGGCGCGGAACAAGAAGTTGATCCCGCTGGTCGAATCATTCCGCGATTGGGGCCGTGATTGCTGGTGCCCGCCGGGCAAATCCGACACCTGCTCTCGTCGGTTCGATTGGCAACTCGGCGATCTGCCGATGGGCTATGATCACAAATACACCTATTCCCATGTCGGCTATAATATGAAGACGACCGACATGCAGGCGGCCTTGGGCGTGAGCCAGCTAGCCAAAGTGGATCGGTTCATCGCCCGCCGCCGTGAAAACTTCGCAGCGTTGACCACCTTGTTCAAAGCCGAAGGTCTCGACGCGTATTTTCACCTGCCGCAACCGACACCAAACAGCAACCCGAGCTGGTTCGGCTATCTGCTGACCCTGCGTGACGGTCTGCCGTTCTCGCGTCGCGATGTGGTGACCTATCTGGAAGCCCACAAAGTCGGCACACGCCTGCTCTTTGCCGGCAATCTGACCCGCCAGCCGGCCTTCAAGCATGTCGAATACCGGGTGGTCGGCGATCTCACCAACACCGACAAGCTGATGAACGATGCGTTTTGGATCGGCGTCTGGCCGGGCATCGACGAGCCGCGCCTCGCCTATATGATCGAGACCTTCAAGGCGATGATCAAGGATCTTGGGAAATGAAGGCCGTTATCCTGGCGGGTGGGTTGGGCACCAGGCTCAGTGAGGAGACGTCCAGAATTCCAAAGCCGATGGTCGAAATTGGCGGCCGCCCGATCCTGTGGCATATCATGAAGATATACACCGCGCACGGCATCAATGATTTCGTGATCTGCCTTGGCTACAAAGGCCATTCGATCAAAGAATACTTCGCCAACTATGCGCTGCATCATTCCGATGTCACCTTCGATATGCGCAACAATTCGATCAAAGTGCATCAGGTCGTGCACGAGCCCTGGCAGGTGACGCTGATCGACACCGGCGAGAACACCATGACCGGCGGCCGCCTGAAGCGGGTGCGCGACTATCTGGGCGATGAAGATTTCTGCATGACCTATGGCGATGGTGTCGGCGATGTCGACATCACCGGCAGCATCGCGTTTCACAAGTCGCATGGTCGGCACGCGACCATGACGGTCACGCAGCCGCCAGGACGGTTCGGCGTGGTGGACATTGATGGCGACAAGGTCACCGCGTTTCAGGAAAAACCGCAGGGCGAGAGCGGCTGGATCAACGCCGGATTCTTTGTGCTGTCTCCCAAGGTGCTCGATCAAATCGACGGCGATGCGACGATCTGGGAGCGCGAGCCGGTGGAGCGGATCGCCGCGGCCGATCAAATGCGGGCATGGCGCCATCACGGGTTTTGGCGGCCGATGGACGCGTTGCGCGACAAGATCGTGCTCGAACAAATCTGGTCCGACGGCAAAGCGCCTTGGAAAATCTGGTGATGCATCCCGCGTTCTGGCGCGACAAGACCGTTTTCCTGACCGGGCATACCGGCTTCAAAGGCGCGTGGCTGTCGTTGTGGTTGCAGCAGATGGGCGCCAAAGTGGTGGGCTATGCCCTTCCCCCGCCCACCAATCCTGCCTTGTTCGACGTCGCCCGCGTGGGCGCGGGCATGCAGTCGATTGTCGGTGATATTCGCGATCTGGCCATTCTGACCCAAGCGCTGCATCGCGCCGCACCCGATGTGGTGATCCATATGGCGGCGCAATCGCTGGTGCGGCTTTCCTATGAAGCGCCGGTGGAGACCTACGCCACCAATGTGATGGGCACCGTTCACCTGCTCGAAGCGGTGCGCGGCTGCGCCTCGGTGCGGGCGGTGCTCTGCATCACCAGCGACAAATGCTACGAGAACAAGGAATGGGTCTGGGGCTATCGGGAAAATGAACCGATGGGCGGCTACGATCCCTACAGCAACAGCAAAGGCTGCTCCGAACTGGTGGCCGCCGCGTACCGCTCCTCGTTCTTCAACTCTGCCGATTACGCCCGCCATCGTGTGGGCGTGGCCACCTGTCGGGCCGGCAATGTGATCGGCGGCGGCGATTGGGCGCGCGACCGGTTGGTGCCGGATTTGATGCAGGGATTTATTGATCGCACGCAGCCGGTCATCCGCAACCCGCTGGCAGTCCGCCCCTGGCAACACGTGCTGGAACCGCTGAGCGGCTATCTCTGCCTCGCCGAGCGTTTGTTCGAGCACGGTGACACGGTCGCGGAAGGTTGGAATTTCGGGCCTGACGAGGCCAATACGCAGCCGGTTCACGTTCTGGCCGACAAATTGGCGCAAGGTTGGGGCGACAATGCCGCCTGGGCGCTGGACCAGGGTGCGCATCCACATGAGGCGCGCTCCTTGCGGTTGGATTGCACCAAGGCACGTGTCCAGCTTCGCTGGCGTCCGGTGTGGAGCTTGGATATTACCTTGTCGAATATTCTCGCATGGTATCGCGCCTTTGTCGCAGGCGGTGACATGCGCGAAATCTGTTTGCAGCAGATCGAATCTTATCAATCCCTGGCAGTGCAAGACGAGCGGTGAAGCGAATGGCGACGAAAAGTTACATGGGCAATATCTTCCTCGCCCCAGACCGCCCGATCCTTGAGGCAATCAGCATCATCGAAGGCCATCGCACCCAGATGGCCTTTGTGGTCGATCAGAATGAGGTGTTGGTTGGCGTGCTGACCAATGGCGATGTGCGTCGGTTTTTGCTCAAGAACGGCAATGTGCAGGACCCGGTTCATGTTTGCATGAACACCGGCTTTCGTTCTGTGCTCAGCACCGACGGTGATTCGCGCGAGAAACTGCTGAAACTCTTCGATCTGGGCTACAGCGCTGTCCCGGTGTTGTCTGGCGACGGACGCGTGGTTGACATCGTCACCCCCGGTTTCCTGGCACCGCCGATTCAGGCCGATGTGCTCGCCCGTTCCCGCGCGCCAGCGCGCATCAGCTTCGCCGGTGGTGGGTCGGATCTGACGTATTACTTCATCAACAACAAGGGCTCGGTGCTCAACACATCGATTGCGATGTATGCGCACGCCACGTTGATCCCGCATGAGCGTCCGGAAATCCGCATTTTCGCCCAGGATACCGGCGAAGAGGACCATTTCGAGTCGTTTCGTGCGTTGGTCGATGCGCCTGAAAAGAAGCTGTTGCCGTCAGTCGTGGCGGTGATCCAGCCCAAATTCGGGTTCGATCTCTACGTCCATTCCGATTTCCCAGTCGGCTCTGGCCTCGGTGGATCATCCGCTGTGGCGATCAGCGTTGTCTCGGCCTTCAACGAATTGCGGATGGATCGCTGGTCCAATTACCAAGTGGTGGAACTCGCCTTCCACGCCGAGCGCCTGCATTTCGGCATTGCTGGCGGCTGGCAGGATCAATACGCCTCAGCGTTTGGTGGGTTCAACCTGATCGAATTCGGCGATCAGCAGAATTTGGTACACCCGCTTCGGCTCGATGCTTCCATCACCAATGAACTCGAAGAATGCCTGATCCTCTGCGACACCGGCAGCGGCCACAATTCTGGCAAGCTGCACGAGAAGCAGCGTCAGGAGTTCGAGGAACAATCGGATCGTGCGGCGCAATTCAAGGCGAATGTCGATCTGTCGTTGCGGATGCACCGACACCTGATCCGCGGCGAGTTGAAGGAATTCGGGGAGTGCCTGCATGACGCTTGGTTGCTGAAGCAGCGCATGTCGTCGGCGATCAGCAACAGCCGGATTCAGCAAATCTACGACAGCGCCATCGAAGCGGGAGCACTGGGTGGAAAGTTGCTCGGGGCCGGTGGCGGTGGCTTCTTCACCGTGTTCGCACCACCCCGAAGCCGCGCGCAAGTTGTCGCCAACCTCAAGAAATTCGACTGCAAAATTTTCCCGCTGCGGTTTGAAAATGCCGGCGTCGTTTCGTGGAGGACAAAAGCACTGTGACCGACACCAGCTTCCTGATCGGTGATTTTGTCGTTGGCGGTCCGCGGATATTTATCATCGCGGAGATCGGCAACAACCATAACGGCTCGGTGGCTTTGGCCAAGCAGCTGATCGACCTCTCGATCGAGGCTGGCGTCGATTGCGTGAAATTCCAGATCCGCAACCGGGCAGCACTTTATCGCACGGCACCGGGCGAGGAAGGCTCCGAGGATCTGGGCGTTGAATACGTCCAGGACTTGCTCAACAAGGTTGAACTGACGGTCGCCGAGCATCTTGAGGTGCGGCAATACTGTGCTGAGCGCGGCATTCTCTATATGTGCACGCCGTGGGATGAGGCCAGCGTCGATGTGCTGGCGGGATTCGATGTCGCGGCGGTAAAAATGGCCTCGGCTGATCTGTTCAACCCCTATCTGCTGCGCAAGGCCGCCACGCTGGGCAAGCCGATCATTCTGTCCACCGGCATGTCCTATGAATTCGAGATCGAACGCGCTGTGGCCACGGCCAACACTCTGGGCGTGCCGTTTGCGCTGCTTCACTGCAACAGCGCCTACCCGGCCCCGGAGACCGACATTCATCTGGGCTATATCCGCCGCCTCGCTGAGTTGCATCCCGTTGTCGGCTATTCCGGCCATGAGCGCGGCATTTCGATTTCCATCGGCGCGGTGGCGCTGGGTGCCACGATCATCGAGCGGCACATCTCGCTCGACCGCACGATGGAAGGCCCCGATCATCCGGCAAGCCTTGAGCCGGGCGAGTTCAAGGCGATGGTGACCGGCATTCGCCAACTCGAAGAGGCGCTGCCCTGGACAGGGCCGGGCCGCGTTCTTGGTCAGGGCGAGATGCTGAACCGAGAGAATCTGAGCAAGAGCGTCGTGGCTGCCCGCCCGATTTCGGTGGGTGAGGTGTTCGATGACACCAATCTGCGCGTCGCCAGCCCAGGCCAGGGCCTGCCGCCCTATCGGATGGCCGAACTGCTCGGAAAGACGGCCGTGCGCGCTCTCCGCCAAGGGGATTTTCTCTATCCGAGCGACTTGGAAGGCACCGTTAGCGGCAAGCGCAGCTATCATTTCCCAGTGCTATGGGGCGTGCCGGTCCGGTACCACGACTTTAAGAACTATGCCGAATGGATCGAGCCGGACCTGTTCGAGTTTCATCTTTCCTATCGCGACCTGCAGCTCACCCCGGCGAACTATCTGTTCGACGTGCCGTGCAGGCGTTTGGTGGTGCATGCGCCGGAATTGTTCGAGAACAGCGAATTGCTCGACATGGTCTCCGACGACCTCGCCTATCGCCAACGCTCGATCGACAACGTCAAACGGATTGTCGACGCCACCGAGCAGATGCGCCGGTTTTTCCCGAAGGCTGATTCGGCGCTGATCGTTGCCAATATTGGCGGCTTCTCGATGGATGCGCCGTTCGACATCAGCCGACGCAAGGCGCTGTACGAGCGATTTGCCGAGAGCAGTGCGAAGATTGATTACGGCTCAACCGAGTTGATCCCGCAGAACATGGCCCCCTTCCCTTGGCATTTCGGCGGCCAGCGGCATCAGAACATCTTCATGATGCCAGACGAGCTGGCGGCCTACGCCACGATCCTCAAGATCCGGTACTGCCTCGACGTGTCGCATCTGCAGATGGCCTGCTGTCATTTCCAACTCGACTTCCAGGCCGCCCTCAGCGCCTTGCTGCCGCACGCCGCGCATCTGCACGTCGCCGACGCGTTGGGGGTGAACGGCGAGGGCGTGGTGATGGGCACCGGCGACATCAAATGGCCGGAAACCTGGCGAAAAATCTGCGCCTATCCCAATGTCAGCTTCATTCCAGAGGTCTGGCAGGGGCACAAAGATCACGGTGCGGGCTTCTGGAGCGCGCTTGATTTCCTCACCAAACTGGATTGAGCAATACCGTTATGAACATCGCAGAATTCCTTCTTTCCATCGTCCGCAGCCTGGGCACCGATACGGCGTTCTCGCTGACCGGCGGCATGGCCATGCACATCAATCGCGCGGTCGGCGAGTCGGGCATGCAGGTTGTCTATTGCAACCATGAACAGGCCGCGGCTGCGGCTGCGGATGGTTACGCCAAGGCGCGGGAATTCAACACGCCGGGGCTCGCGGTCGTCACGTCCGGGCCGGGCGTGATGAACACGGTCAACTCGGTGGCGTCGGCCTATTACGATTCGGTGCCGATGTTCATCCTCGCCGGTCAGGTCAAGCAGGCCGACATCAACGTCTTTGGCGTGCGTAGCCGCGGTGCGCAGGAAACGCCGCATATCGACACGATGTCGCTGATCACCAAATCCGCCTTCCGCTATTTGCCCGAGATGCCGGATGCGGAATTGGCGGCGAAGATGGCACTGGCGATGTCTGGCCGCAAAGGCCCGGTTTTCATCGAGACACCGCTCGACGTGCAGCCGCAACAAGTGCCGGATGCCGAAGCGCGACTGGCCAAGATTGGTCAGTTGATCAAGCAGCACATCGCTGACGCAGCAATGTCGAGCGGCGAAGCGGCGGCGATGATCAGCGCTGAGTTGGCCAAAGCCACACGCCCCGTGGTGGTGGTCGGCAACGCGCTGCGCATCGCGGGCATCGCGCGCGACCGGATCAAGGCACTGGTAGAGGCCATCGGTGCCCCCACCCTGCTGACCTGGGCGAGCTTTGATCTGTTGGAGCACAGCCACCCGTTGAATTTTGGCTGCGCGGGCGGGCTTGCACCGACGCATTCCAACCGCATCATCCAGAGCGCCGATCTCGTGGTGTTTCTCGGCACCCGCCTCGACCTGCTCACCACCGCCTTCAACCCGGACAATTACGGCAAGAACGCCAAGCGGATCGTGGTGGAACTGGATCAGGCCGAGATCGACAAAAATGCGGTGATGACCAACACGGTGTTCTTCCGTGAAAACGTGATCAACGTCGTGGGCCTGCTCGAAGCCAACCCGCCCAAGGTCACGCGCTCGGAGTGGCTGTCCTCGTGCCAGCAATTGCGCGCCGAAGACGAGCAGGAAGAGCTCAAAGCCTTCGACACGCCGCGTCTGACCACCTATCAGATTGCCCGCGTGCTCTCGTCCTCCCCGGAGACGCCGTATATCGTGCCGACCGCATCGGGTTTTGCCACCGAAGGTCTGGCGCGGTTTTTCAAGCCCCGCGAAGGGGCGACCTTCGCCTGGGCTGGGCATGTGCTGGGCTCGATGGGCCTGGGCTTGCCCTGCGCCATTGGCGCGGCCGCGGGGCTGAAGGCACCGGTGGTGTGCGTGGAAGGCGATGGCGGCATTCTGCTCAATGTGCAGGAATTGTTCACCCTGGCGGCCAATCCGCAATTGGTGGTCACATTGATCGTGATGAACAATGGCGGCTACCAGTCGATCATCAAATCCCAAACCCGCGTCTTTGGCCGCGAATTCGGCGCCTCGGCGCAATCCGGCCTGTTCAACGTGCCGTTCAACCAATTGGCCGCCTTGGTCGGGTTGGACTACACCAAGTGTGACACTGTGCCGGAGTTCGAGGCGGCGATGGCAGTTCCGGTCACCAAGAGCCGGTTGATCGAGGTCATCGCGGAAGAAGACGGTTATCGTGGCCCCGGCGTGACCACCAAATTCGACGCAAACGGCAAGCCGTATTCGACCGACATTGCGGATGTGACGTGGCAGCGCTGAGTTGATCCGCGCGTTGTGATGCCCGCGCTGACCGCCCGACAGTCAGAAGGATGAGCACGAATTGTCCGCTGCGATCTCATCGAACGGCAATGCCTTGCGGATGCTGCCATCGCTGACGTCGGTGCGCGTCTTCGCCGCCCTGACGGTGGCGGTGCACCACACCCGCGCCGCGTGGGCGCATACCCAATTGATCGACATAGTCGGTCAGGTCGGCTTTCTCGGGGTGCCGGTCTTCTTCGTGCTGTCCGGCTTCGTGCTGATGTGGGGGTTCAACCCCCAAATGACCGGCCAGGAATTCATCCTGCGCCGCCTGATCCGCATCTATCCGCTGCATGTGCTGACATTGCTCGCATCACTGTCCGCTTTCGTCGTGTTGCACTCACCGATTGCAGGCTATGTCGGGACCCCGTGGGGCACTGTCGCCAATTTTCTGCTGATCCATGACTGGATTCCAGGCCACCCGAATATCCGCCAAGCCTGGAATGGCGTTTCGTGGACGTTGTCGTGCGAGTTCTTTTTCTACCTGCTCGCCCCCTTCGTGTTTTGCCGCATGTTGCGGGCGAAAAATCCGGCAGCACCGTTTATCGCGGCGGCGGCGGTGTGGGTGGCGTTGTTTGTGCTGGCCTGGATGGCCGCGCTGTGGGACTGGGATTGGATTTCGGATTTCCTCCTCTGCCATCCCATCGCGCGCTTCGACGAATTCGCCTTGGGTGCCAGCGGAGCCTTGCTGCTGCGCCACCGCCGGGTCCCGCAATCCCGCGCTTTGGCCTTGGCAGTGTTGACCGTCCCATTGGCGCTGTATTGCCTCTCGTTCCCTGAATCGAGCGGTCCACGGTCTGGCCCGGTGATGGTTGAATTGATCGTCCCCGGTGTGTTCCTGCTGATCCTGGCGCTCGCAGCACGCGACAATGCCGGGAAGCCGACATGGCTGCATGCGAAATGGCTCGTGTATCTTGGTGAGGCCTCTTTCGCGCTCTACATGACCCACGCATTGTTCCTCGGCCCGTTCACCATCCTGCGCAATCGCGTCCTGCCGATCTCCGCCACCTCCGAGTTCTGGGGCGAGGTGGCGACACTGGCTTATGTGCTATTGGCCTTGCTGATCTCCGCCCTGATGCACAGCCTGCTGGAGCAGCCAATCCGCGTTCGGTTGATGCGCAGGCTCAAGAACATGTCGCAACCCGCCATTGTTGGGGGGTTTGACGTGGCAGCGCTCATGTCTCGCATGCAACATAACCTGCCGCTTCGGGCGGCAACCACCACAGAGAGCCCAGCACCAATGCCAATTCTCAGCGAAAATGCGAGCCAATCAAAGGTGGTACACTGGGCGATCCTTGGATTTGTGAGGTTTTTTCTGGCAACGGTCGTTGTCCTTGGGCATTATCATCTATTTATCGAAAAAGATCCGATCCACTTATTTGGTGGCGGATATTTGAATCCACTTAGCGCGGTGTTTGGATTTTTCATCATCTCCGGCTACAGCATTGCCGCCAGCTTGGACCGAAATGCGGTTCATTTTTACAAACGGCGTGTTTTCAGAATATTCCCGCTTTATTTGTTTTCGATTGTGTTCGGATTAATCGTTCAGAAACTGGCCGGGCAAGGACTCATTTGGCCAAGCGGCGACACATTTGGCTTGCAGCCAATCCATATCGTTGCGTCGCTGCTGATGTTGCAAAATATATTGTCTGGACCGATTCCCATTCTTGGAGTGACTTGGTCGCTGAGCGCCGAATGGTGGCTCTATATGGTGGCACCCATTCTGCGCAAACAATCCAATATCGTGCTTGGCGTATTGGCTTTCGCCTCCTACGCATTTTTCATCGCACAGCACCATTTCAATCCAATCCCGTTCGCGGTCGATGGATGGTCGGATTTGATGCACGGCAGAGTGCTGGCCGGCTTGTCCTGGATTTGGATCATCGGGTTCATCTACTACCGGATGCGCGGGACGGTGTATGGTTTCGTTATTCTCACGGCTCCGGCCATTTTGGCGATGACCATTGGCCGATCACCCGGCGTGCCCTATTTTGTTGCGGCCTTCGTTCTGATCTTGAGTGAAACGGTTGATCTGCCGAAATTCGCAGTTCGAATCGGAAACTTCCTGGGGGACGTGTCTTATCCGCTTTATCTTCTCCATATACCGACCATGACGGCGCTTTGGTATTTGGGCGTCGGAAATCGATTTGTGATTTTGCTATCGAGCATCGCCATCTCTGTGGCGTCAATTTATCTTATCGAGATTCCGGCAAATAAACTCCGTGATCGATAGATGGCTCAATTCAGCATGACTCTGTCCAATCCGGATCACCCGTCGCTTGAGAGATAGAAACATTGGACGCACCCAGCCCGCTGCTGACCATCGCCATTCCGACATGGAACCGGGCGGCGTATTTGGCGCTCAACCTCGAACAATTGCACAGACTGGTGGCAGAGATTTCGCCAGGGCTGGTGGAGATCCTGATCTCCGACAACGCGAGCCCCGACGCGACGCGGGACGTCGTCGATGCAGCCATCGCTGGCGGCACGCCGATCCGCTATCTGTGCAATGCGGAGAATATCGGCTCCGACGCCAATATCGCCCAATGCTTCAACGAAGCACGCGGCACCTACGTGCTGATTTTGGGCGATGACGATCTGCTGATCGACGGCTCATTGGCAATGCTGGTGGCCTTGCTGCAGCGCCAGAAATTCGGCGTCGTCACCCTGCGCCCCTACGGCTATGACCAGGATTTCCGCGCCGAGCATCCCGGCGGCGGCGGGCGGAACCGCGTGTTTGACAGCCCCGCTGCGTTCCTGGCCGCCATTGGGCCGCTGATGACACTGATCTCCGGCTGCGTCGTCAATAAGGGCCTGATGGGTGGTGTCGATGCGCGGCAATTCTGCGGCGGCAATTTGGTGCAGGTGCATCTGGTGCTGATCGCAGCACTTGCCGCGAAGCAAAATTGCTTCCTGGAGCGCTACCTCGTTGCCTGCAAGCGCAACAACTCGGGTGGCTATGATTTCTCGTCCGTCTTCGTCACCTCATTCGCCGCCGTGCTCGACGCCCACCGAAATGCGGAGCTGACCCCACAGGCGATCATGCAAATCGAGCGCGGCTTCTTGATCGGCTACTACCCGTATTACCTGCTGCGCCAACGGCTGGCGCGGGTTGGGGACATGCAAGGTGCTGCCAAACGATTTGAGGATCGATTCGGCGGGCGAATGCTGTTCGACCTCTGGGTCAAACCGATCATCCTGCTGCCCCGGCCTTTGGCTCTGGCCTGGGGCGCGATGGCGACCCTGATCGGGCGCTTGATCAGCGGGGATCTGCGGCGCGGGCTGATGTTTGCTGTGAACAAGTGGCGGGCGAAGTAGGCAGGCGAGAGGCTGCGCGCAGCCTTATGCCGGGGCGAGATAGGCCGCCAACACTTCCGACACCGGGCCATCGGCCCGAATACGCCCCTGGTCGAGCCAGATCACCCGCGAGCACCATTCCTCGATCACGCTGGAAAGATGGGTGGAGAGCACCAGAATTTCCGCCCCCCTGACCAAGTCTTCGAGCCTCTCGCGTGCTTTTTCCAGAAAGTTGGCGTCGCCAGCGAGGAACCATTCATCCATCAGCAGCACTTGCGGTCGGATCGCCGTGGCGAGCGCGAAGCCGAGGCGGATCACCATGCCGGAGCTGTAGATGCGCACCGGCAAATCCATGAAATCGCCCAGTTCGGCGAATTCCGACACGTCCTCTTCCATCCGCCGGATCGCCGCCCGGTCCATCCGCTGATATTGGCCGCGCAAGACGATGTTCTCGCGACCGGTCAGTTCCGGGTTCATCCCCAGATTGGGATCGAGCAACGCGTTCAAACTGCCCTGCACCCGCACCCGGCCACGTTGCGGCTCGTAGATGCCCGCCAGCGCCCGCAGCAAGGTGGATTTGCCTGCGCCGTTGCGCCCGACCAGGCCCAGTTTGTCACCCGGCTTGAGATGGAAACTGATGTCGCGCAGCGCCTGCACCACCACGCGGTTCTGCTCGTCGGACGCCATCCGTCCGGTGACGTTGCGCACCATCGTCTTTTTCAGACTGCGCGCACTGCCATGATATAACGGGAAATCAAGCCCGACATTCTGGACCAGCAGATCGGTTGTCATAACGTCAAACCCAGAATGGAATGCGACCGCGCACTCGCACGAAGAGCATCGAGGCAAGGAAGATGATGATCGCGCTATAGGCCAGCGCCGAGAACGTCACCAACAGCGACGGCAATTCGCCAAGCAGCGGCGCGCGAATGATTTCGAGCAGGGTGAACACCGGGTTGAAGACCAGCATCCATTCGTGCTGCCCGAGCTGGGACGGCTCCCAAATGATGGCGCTGACAAAAAATGCCAACTGCATCAAGCTCGCAACGATGGGCGGAATGTCGCGAAACCGGGCGCAGAGCGCGCCGAGCAGAAGCGACATCGCCAGTGAGACCACCAGCCACAACAGAAAGGCGGGAATCGCCAATATCCCGATCCAGCCCGGCCAGGCGTTCATCGCCAAATCGACGATGATGATCACCACCGCATTGTGCGCCAAGATCAGCAGGTTGCGCAGCACCGCGCGCATCGGGTGCAGCATCATCGGCAGGCGAACAGATCTGATCATCGCCTCGGCGCTGATAAAACACGCCGTGGCGTCGTTCACCATCTGCAGCATGAAGTTCCAGAGCACAATCGAGAGCGCCAAGAACGGGAAATAGTGGCTCACATCCATGTGGAACAAATAGGAATAGAGCACGCCCATCATGCCGATCGTCAACGCGGAGGACAGCGTCAACCAGAAAGGGCCGAGGATGGAGCCGCGATAGCGCAGCTTGATGTCGAGAAGTGCCAGAGTCCAACTGAGGCGCCACATCGTGCCAGCGGTCAGCAGATCGTCCATCGCGCTGCGCATGCGTTCGCGTCGGTCGGCCCCAGCCTGGGTCTCGAAGATGGTCTGCGGTGGTGACATGATGGCGGCGTTGTCCATGGTGCGGTGGCGATACCCTATAGGCTCCTCCCCCGCAACCCGGCGGCCCCGGCCCATGCGCAAATGCCCTCAAACGCAGGCCGTGATAGCCCATAAACGATTGATCCCGCTGGTCCTTGTGGGGAACAGCGGGATCAATCTTCACGCCGTGTTACGGCAATTGGCTCCCGAAGTAGGACTCGAACCTACGACCTAGCGATTAACAGTCGCGTGCTCTACCAACTGAGCTATTCGGGATCAGCGGAGCGCCCGTATAGCGCTGTGATGGTTTGGTTGCAAAGCCCTGCGCAGTTATTTTTTGCAACCCTGTTCACCCGAGGCGGGCGCTGCCTTCAGCCGTCACATATGCCAGCCGCCCGGCGACAAAGGTGGCCACCGCGCTGCGCGTGGTCGGATCGACCACCACGATATCGGCGCGTTGGCCCGCGTTGAGCGTGCCACGGTCGGACAACAAAGTGGCGCGCGCCGGGTTCGTCGAGACCAATGCCCAGGATTCGGCAAATCCCAGCTCACCGCGGTCGGCCATGATGAAGGGTGACGCCATCAGGCAGGGATAATAGTAATCCGAGGTCAGCACGTTGCAGATCCCAAGCTCCGCCAATTCAGCCGCCGATTCCCATCCAGTGTGCGAGCCGCCGCGCACCACGTTGGGGGCCCCCATCACGACGAACTGCCCCTGGTCGGTTGCGTATTGCCCAATCGCCTTGGTGGTCGGGAATTCGCAGATATCGGCACCGAGCGCATGGAATTTCTGGCGCATCTCGACGGTCTCGTCGTCATGGCTCGCCATCGGCAGCCGCATCGCGCGCGCCGCCATCGCCAAACGCTCAAGTGCCGCCGGAACCTCAGCTGAGCGGGCGGCGATCCTTTTGGTAAGTGCGGCAAAATCCTCGTTGCTCATCCCGGCGCGACCGGCATATTTCGCCGCCTCCGCGGGTTTGGCGATCTTGCGCAGGATCGACGGCGTATGATCGTTGAAGGCCAGCATCTGCACCCGACCGGCGAGGATGTCGGCAATCGCCTCCTCCAGCGCGTCGAGATTGAACGCCTCCCAGCGCAGATGGATGCGCATGTCGCAGACCCATGTGCGGGCTTCAAGCGCCGTCAGAAACGCGCGCCACGCCTGGATGGAGCGCAGGCCCGGCTCCCAGGACAGCGTCACGCCGTGAAACGCGGTGGTGATGCCGTTGGCGAGCAATTGCCGCTCGGTGTCCGCCAGACCGAACACCGGGTCGAAGCCGACATTCGGGCGCGGTTGAATCTGGCGCTCGAAGGCGTCGCCGTGAATGTCGATGATGCCGGGCAGCACCAGCAATCCGGAAGCATCGAAATGCCGGGCGGTGGCGTGCTGGTCGGTGATCACGCCGTCAATCACCCCGAGGTCGCCCGCCGCAAGCGCGCCGCCGCGCAACACCTGACCGTTGCCGATGATCCAGGAATTCATGGTCTGCCTCACGGTTCGAAGACGATCTGCACGCGGGGTGTGGGATAGCGGCCGATGCCGAACTCCACCACCCTGCCTTGGGCGTCGACATTGATGTTCTCGGCGACCAGGAGCGGTTGCGATTTGGGCATCCGCAACAACGCCGCCTCCCTGGTCGTGGGCAGACGTGCCGTCACGCGGGAGCTTTGCCGGCGGTAATCCGGCAATCCACAGGCGGCAAGCGCTTCGGATATCCCCATCCCAGTGCGGAAATATTCATGCAGCAGCGGGAAGCGGCCGGCGGGGAAACAATGCAGGCTGAGGCTGACCGGACGACCATCGGCGAACCCGAGCCGCTCCAAAATCACCACATCGGAACCGACCGCCACACCCAACCCCGAGGCCGTCGCGGCATCGGCACCGACAAGGCGCAGATCGACATTCTGGCCTGAGGGTTCCTTGCTATGGCGTCTGATCCATTCGGAGAACCGGGTGCGGGGGCCGACCGCGTAATCAAGCAATTCCTCTGCGACGAACGAGCCGCGCCCTTGCTCCACCCGCACCAGCCCGGCACGGGACAGCGCCTCGATGGCGCGGCGGATGGTGTGGCGGTTGACGCTGAAGCGGGTGGCGAGCTGCGCCTCGGTCGGCATGCGCGAACCGGCCGCGAGCGCGCCGGTCTCGATCTCCTGACGAAGGGCGGTTTCGATGCGTTTCCACACCGCGACACCGTCCTCAGCCGGAACCGTCATCGCAACTTCATCCAAACCAGCCGCTCCATCGTGCCAGATACGCTTGACGTTAAAGCAGGGCGAAGCGTATTTGTCTAGACGTATAGACAAATTGAGTCCTCGCATGTCGACTGCTGAAACCTCCCCCCGTCAGATCTGGATGGCCGTGCTCGCCCGGGCCTCGGCGGCAGAATTGGCCGAACACCTTCATTCCGCCCCCGACCTGCCCGGCTTTCGCGTGTTGCGCGGACCAGAGGCAGGGCTGGTGATGGTGCGCGGCAGGGCCGGTGGCGGTGGGGCACCGTTCAATCTCGGCGAAATGTCCGTCACACGCTGCACCATTCGCGATGATGAGGGCCAGATCGGCCACGCCTATGTCAGCGGGCGCGACGCAACCCAGGCCGAACTGGCCGCCCGGATCGACGCCGCCCTGCAGAACCCGGAGCGACATGACGCGTTGCAGGCCACCGTGATCGCGCCCTTGGCCTCCACTCAGCAATCCGTCCGCCTCGCCACCACCCGCAAGGCGGCGGCGACGCGCGTGCAGTTCTTCACCCTCGCCACGATGCGGAGCTGAGCGATGAGCCTCGACCTCCCAGGCTTTGCCGACCCGGTGCTCGGCGCGCAATCCACCTTCCGCGCGGTGCTGGAGGCGATGTCTCGCCCTGGCCTGATCGTCGAAGTCGGCCTCGACCTCACCCCGCCCGCCCCGCTCTGCCAATCCGCAGCGGCCGTGGTGCTGACGCTGGTTGACGCGGATTCCGCCCTCTATCTCACCCCGAACGCAGAGCAGGCGCAGGACTGGATCGTCTTTCACGCCACCCCGCGCATGACGGCCACTCTGGCCGAGGCCGATTTTGCCTTCGCGCTGACGATGCCGCGCCTCGATCAACTCAATGCCGGAACCGATGACGGCCCGGAGACCGGGGCCACCCTCATTCTTCAGGTCGCGGGCTTCACCCAGGGGCATCATTTCGAACTCGCAGGCCCCGGCCTCGCCGAGCCGCGTCTGGTGGAGATTGCCGGTCTTCCAGGCGACTTCCCGATGCAATGGGAGGCCAATCATCGCCGCTTCCCGCGCGGGATCGACCTCATTCTCTGCGCCGGAACCAAGCTGATGGCATTGCCGCGTTCGTTGCGCATCACCGCAAGTCGGGAGGGCTAGATGGCCTATGTTGCCGTCAAGGGTGGCGAGCGCGCCATCGACAATGCGCATCTCTGGATGGCCGAGGAACGTCGCGGCAATCCGGAGGTGCCGGAAATCAGCACCGCGCAAATCAGCGAACAGCTTGGCCGCGCCGTCGACCGCGTGATGGCCGAAGGCTCGCTCTATGACACGGGGCTCGCGGCCCTTGCGGTCAAGCAGGCGCAGGGCGACCTGATCGAGGCCGCCTTCCTCGTCCGCGCCTACCGCACCACCCTGCCCCGCTTCGCCGCTTCGCTGCCGCTCGACACCGCCGAGATGACGGTCCGCCGCCGGATTTCGGCGGTGTTCAAGGACATGCCTGGCGGCCAGTTGCTTGGCCCCACCTATGACTACACCCACCGCCTGCTCGACTTCGCACTGCAGGCCGGCTTCACCCCGCCCGCCCCGGCCGAGGCGGAGGCAGGCCCTGCCGACCTCGCCCATATCCACACCATTCTCGGACACGAAGGCCTGATCGAAGCCGACATCGCCGGCGACCAGGAGCCCGGCGACCTCACCCGCGAGCCGCTCGCCTTCCCC
>CAITEF010000119.1 GCA_903891315.1 uncultured Rhodospirillales bacterium
AGCTTCTTCTGAATGGTCGGCAGGTCGATCACGCCGAGCGCGCGCACGCGCGCGATGTCGGTCGGGTCGTCGATGCCGGCCGCCCGCATCGCCTCGCAGGTGCGCTGGACGATGCGGCTGATGCCGGTCTCGCCGACGAACATGTGGTGCGCCTCCTCGGTCAGCATGAAGCGGCAGGTGCGCGACAAGGGATCGAAGCCCGACTGCGCCAGGCTGTGCAGCTGCATCTTGCCGTCGCGGTCGGTGAAATAGGTGAACATGAAGAAGCTCACCCAATCCGGAGTCTCCTCGTTGAACGCGCCCAGCATGCGCGGGCTGTCCTGGTGGCCGGAGCGGCGCTTGAGCAGTTCTTCCGCCTCTTCGCGGCCATCCTTGCCGAGATATTTCTGCAGCAGATAGACCATCGCCCAAAGATGACGGCCCTCTTCGACGTTGACCTGGAACAGGTTGCGCATGTCGTAGAGCGAGGGAGCGGTCTTGCCGAGGAAGCGTTGCTGTTCGACGGATGCCGGCTCGGTGTCGCCCTGGATTACCATCAGGCGACGCAGCAGGCCGCGATATTCGCCGGGGATATCCTGCCACGCGGGCTCGCCTTTGTGCGCGCCGAAGCCGATCAGACGGCCCTCGACCTGCGGGGCGAGGAGGACGCCCCATTTGTATTCCGGCATGCGGACATAATCGAACTTCGCCCAGCCCTTGGGATCGACCGACACGGCGGTGCGCAGATAGACGAGGCTTTCCTGGAACCCCTCCGGCCCCATGTCCTTCCACCAATCGATATAGCCGGGATGCCACGTCTCCAGCGCCTTGCGGACGCGGGCGTCCTCGTTGAGGCCGACATTGTTCGGGATCAGGCCGTCGTAATCGACTTTCATGCCGTCGGGCATTGGTTTCTCTCCCTGTGGGTGATGATCAGACGCGAACGCGGTCGTATTCAGGCTGCACGCCGGAGCCGTAGCGCTTGAGCGCGCCTTCGGCGCCGACAGCGTTGGGGCGTTGGAAGATCCAGTTCTGCCACGCGGTGAGACGACCGAAGATGCGGGTCTCCATCGTCTCCGGGCCGACAAAACGCAGATTGGCTTCCATGCCGGTCAGCGCGTCAGGCGAGAAGCTGGCGCGCTCCTCGGTGAGGATGCGGATTTCGTCCTCCCAATCGGTTTCGTCGAAGCTGGCAGTGACGAGGCCGAGCGCGTTGCTGGCATCGGCATCCAGGCTCTGGCCGATCTGGCCGTGGGCGGACTCGACCGTCTGCGGCTCGCCCCAGAACCGGGCTTGCAGGCGGGTGAGGTCGTTGCCCATCGGATATGGGCCGAAATTCATCGGCGAGAGAGTGATCTCGGCAGGCTTGCGGTTGTCGCCCGCCAACGGGCCCTCGAACATCAGCGAGCGGTCGGCGGCAAACGCCAGTTCGGCCAGTGTGCCAGCGAAGCACGAGCCCGGCTCGATCAGTGCGATGAGGCTGCGCGAGGTGACGTCGATCCGCTTGAACAGCCGTTTGAGATAGAGGCGGACCTCGCGGATGAACCAGTCGGCGGCGTGGGCTTCGAGGAACGCGTCATAGGCGAGCACGGCTTCGGCAGCGCCTTGGGTCTTGAAGACGATCAGGCCGAGTTCCGGCTCGTTGGCGCGCAGATGCAGGATCGCGTCATCGAGTTCACGCGCCCAGCGCAACGGCCAGAACTCTGCCGATTTTGTGGCATCCAGGCTGGCAGGCACCGGCGCGTCCGGACCAGCAACGGTGATCGTCGCGCGGCGGGTGTTGCGGTCGAGTTCGACGGTGACGGCGGAGTAGCGGATCGAGTCACCGTCTTCGGCGCGCTCGATGCGCGGCAGGGCAACGCCCTTCGCATCGGCGGGTCGGTCGGACGTCGCTGCGAACTCAGCAGCACGCGCGGCGACGCGGTCGTTCCACTGCGAGGGCGGCACCACCTCATCAACGAGCCGCCACTCCACCGCCCGTTTGCCACGCACGCCTTCCTCGACCGAGCAGAACACATCGGCCAGATCGCGACGCACTTTCCGCTTGTCGGTGACGCGGGTGAGGCCGCCCGTGCCGGGGAGCACGGCCAGCAGCGGGGTTTCGGGCAGCGCCACCGAGGACCGGCGGTCATCGATCAGCATGATGTAGTCGCAGGCCACCGCCAGTTCGTAACCACCACCGGCTGCCGCGCCATTCACCGCGCAGAGATAGAACTGGCGAGAATTCTGCGTCGCATCCTCGATGGTGTTGCGCGTCTCGTTGGTGAATTTGCAGAAATTGACCTTATGCGCGTGGGACGCGCGGCCGAGCATGCGGATATTGGCCCCCGCGCAGAACACGTTGTCCTTGCCTGACCGCATCACCACCGCGCGCACTTCCGGATGCTCGAAGCGCAGCCGCTGGATCGCATCCGACAGTTCGATGTCCACACCGAGATCGTAGGAGTTGAGCTTCAACTCGTACCCCTCGAACAGCCCGGCATCGGCGTTCACGTCCATGATCAGATGCGCGACCGGGCCATGGAATTCGAGCTTCCAGTGGCGATAACGCGAAGGCTCGGTGCGGAAATCGATGGTGGTCATGGTCCCCTCCCCAGAGGAAGCTCGGGCATCAGCGAGCGTGATAGGCTATATAATGCATTATTCTATTACGACGCAAGCGATATGATGCATTATTGTTCATCTCGACGCAGGCGATTGACGAAATCCTGCACGGTGGCAAGCACGGTTTCGGTGGCATCGGCATGCGGCGCGTGGCTGTCGCCCGGCAGGATTAACGTCTCCACCGGGCAATAGGTCTCGCGCTGGATTGCGGCGATCTGGCCGAGCGTGCCGTAAGGATCGCCGTCGTCTTGGATCGCGAGGATCGGCACCCGGATATGGGCGAGGTCGGGGATCAAATCGAGGGCTGCGGGATAGCCGGGGTCGAGCCAGGCGTTGAGCCATCCGAGGAAGGCGTTGTCGACATCGCGATGATGCCGCGCGAGACGCTCGCGCAGATTGCCTTCTTGGTAGCGCTCGCCGGTCACGGCGATGGCGGCGAGGCCGTGCGGTTCGGTGAAGAAATGCGGGGCTTCGAGGATGATGCCGAGCAGGTCGAAATCCTGGATCGATCCTGCATAGGCGGCGGCGATGCTGGCCCCGTCGGAATGGCCCAACAGGATTTTCCGCTGAATTCCGGCGGCAGCGACCACGCGCGGCAACACATCGCGGCCCTCGCGGGCGAGGTAGTCGAGGGGGCGCGGCAGGGCAACGGGATCTGACTGGCCGTAGCCGAGCCGGGAGAAGGCGAACACGCCGCAGCCGGTGGTCTCGGCGAGCTTTGCCGGGAAATCCCGCCACAGGCCAAGACTGCCGAGGCCTTCGTGGAGCAGGACGATGGTGGGGGCAGCGTCGGCGGAGGGGCCCCACCATGCGGTGTCGATGGAACCCTCAGGCAGAACAATCGTCATTGCGAGGAGCCGCAGGCGACCTGGCAATCCAGGAATCGGCGGACGCGATTCCTCGATTGCCACGCTTCGCTCGCAATGACGGACAGAGGGCGCTTACTCCCCCGCATGGCTGAACGCCTCGCGCAGTTTGAACCGCTGGATCTTCCCGGTCGCCGTCTTCGGCAACTCGTCCACCACCTCCAGCCAACGCGGGTATTTCCACGCGCCGACATGCTCCTTCACCTGCGCCTTCAGGGCGGCGAGCAACTCGTCATTCATCTCCACCCCTTGCTTGAGTACGATGAACGCCATCGGCTTGAGCAGCCCTTCGGCATCCTCGCGGCCAATCACCGCGGCTTCCTGCACGGCAGAATGGGAGATCAGCGCGGTTTCCACCTCAAACGGCGAGACCCAGATGCCGCTGACTTTGAACATGTCGTCGGCGCGGCCCTGGTACTGATAGAATCCATCCTCCAACTGGATGTATTTGTCGCCGGTGCGCGTCCACTCCCCCTGAAACGTGCGGCGCGAGCGGGCGCGTTGGTTCCAATAGCCCTCCGCGGCGGACGGCCCGCGCACCAGCAATTCGCCGATCCCACCCGGCGGCAGATCGTGCTCCTGCTCATCGACAATCCGCAGATCATAGCCCGGCACCGCGACGCCGCTGGTGCCGTATTTCAAGTGTGTGGGCGAGTTGGAGACGAAGATATGCAGCATCTCGGTGCTGCCGATTCCGTCGAGAATCTCCGCCCCCACCTTCTCCGACCAGCGTTTGCCGACCTGCTCAGGCAGCGCCTCACCGGCGGAGATGCAAACCCGCAGCCGGTTCGAACCGGCACCAGGGCCAAGCGCCGGATTCGACAGCAATGCTGCATACAAGGTGGGCACACCGCAGAAGATCGTCGGATTGTGCGCCCGCATTACCGACATCACCGAATCCGGCGTGGGCCGATCCGGCAGCAGCACCGTCGTCGCCCCCACCGACATCGGAAAGGTGATCGCGTTGCCCAATCCATAGGCGAAGAACATTTTCGCCGCCGAGAACACCACATCGTCCGCCCGGATTCCGAGCACCTGGGCGGCGTAGGTATCCGCCGTCGCCCGGATCGCGGAATGGACGTGTTTCACCCCCTTGGGTGCCCCGGTCGAGCCGGAGGAATATAGCCAGAACGCCACGTCATCCGGGCTGGCTTGCACCGGCTCCGGCACAGCGTGGCCGTCGGCAGCGAAACGGGCGAAATTCAGGGCACCGCTTGGCAGATCGGTGGTGACGCTGCCATCCGCCTCGGCGATCAGGATCAGCCGCAGATGGCGGGCCTGGGCGAGGACATGTCCATAGGCGACCAAGCAAGCGCGCGAGATGCACAATGCCTCAGCGCGGCTGTCCTCCAGCATATAGGCGACCTGTTCGGGGGCGAGCAGCGTGTTGATCGGCACCGGCACCACGCCCGCGCGGATCGCACCCAGAAAGGCGACCGGAAAATCGATGGTGTCCTGCTGGATCATCACCATCCGCCGCTCCCGTCCTACCCCGGCCTGCCACAGCGCGCCGGCGAAGCGGGCGGAGGCATCGGCGAGACCGGCATAGGTCAAGCTGCGATGCGGATCGACGAAAACTGTGTGGTCACCACGTCCGTCCTCCAGATGCCGGTCAAGCAGCCAGATGACGGCATTGCCGTTCTCCGTCGTCGTCCCCATCCCGTGTCTCCCCTGCAATTCCCTGTCTGCGCAGGGATTTTTCTGCAGCCGCCAGGGAGCGACCATGCAAAATTATGCAGGTTTCGCGTCCAACAGCCCCATCACCGGAAGTATTATGCAGCATAAGAAATGGTGATGCAAGAACCGCAGCCCGCTTCGCGCTAAGCTGATGCGGGCTACGGTTCTATCGAACGCCGGAAATCCCTTGGAGTCTGGCCGGTCTGCCTTTTGAAGAAGCGGCAGAAATAGGCGGGGTCCTCGAAGCCGAGGTCCCAGGACAGTTTTGAGATCGGCGCGGCAATATAGGTCAGATGGCGACATGCCTCGCGCGTCAGCCTCTCCTGCACGATCTCCAGGGGCAACCGTCCGGTTTCACTGCGCACCAGTCGATTCAGCCGCTCCGGCGTCAGGCCAAGTGCGTCTGCGTAGCTGGTCATTGGCCAATGTTCGCGGAAATGCGCTTCGACCAGCACGAGAAACCGGGTGAACAATTTCTGCCGCGCCCGCCCGATCCCCTGCCGCCCGCGCGCCGCCCGGTCGGCCAGCAGCCACACCGCTGCCCGCGCCAGCCAGACCGGCACCGGCGAGCCTGCCGAGCCGGGGGCGGCGAATTCAGTGGCCAATGTGGCCATCATCAACCCGAAACGCACCGCCTCGGCCTCCTCGCCCTCAAAATCCAAAATGCGCGGCTCGGCGAATAGCTGATCGAGTGCCTCACCAGCCGCAGGCAGATCGCCCTCGATCATCGCCGCCGGATCGAAGGTGAGCACATGGCCATCGGTCTGCTCGGAGAAACGGAATTCATGCACCACGCCGGGCGGAATCGTGACCACCACCGGCCCCTGCCGCGTCTCCCGCCGCTCGTCGAGCGCAATCGTGGCAGGCCCTGAGGCCACCCAAAGCACCTGATGCAGGCCGCGATGGGTGTGCGCGTCGATCTCCCAGGCATAGAGGCTGGAGCGCTGCTGGATCGGCTCGACATGCAGCTTTTCCACCGCATTGCCGCCCTGCTCGCCATAGAGCCGGAAGCTGGGTGGTGGGGCGGTGCGAAGGGAGCGGCTCATATCCAGGCTTACCCCATAACGTCAGAAAAGTGCAAGTTTTTGAACCAAGCACACATCACGCCCGCCCCGCGCATTCCGTTACATCATGCGCATGGAGCCGGGCCAAGACCCAGGCTTCCAAGCAATCTCGGGAGAGACACGCCATGTTCAGCTTCGATCCCTATGACCCCTCGGTGGATGCCGACCCGTTTCCTTTCTACAAGACCCTACGCGACGAACACCCGTGCTTCTGGTCGAAACAGGCGCAAATGTGGGTGCTGTCGCGCTATGCCGACATCGTCTCGGCAGGCCAGGATTGGCAGACTTTCTCCTCGGCGAGCGGCAATCTGATGACGGAATTGCCCAACCGCGCCGGGGCCACGCTGGGCACCACCGATCCGCCACGCCATGACCGTCTGCGCGGCCTCGTCCAGCACGCCTTCATGAAGCGCAATCTGGAAAGCCTGTCCGGCCCGATCCGCGACATCGCGCGCACCACCGCCGAGACGCTGCGCGACCGTCCGAAATTCGACTTCATCCACGATTTCTCGTCGGTGTTCACCGTCCGCGTGCTGTTCGCCGCCCTCGGTCTGCCGCTCGGCAACGAGGAGACGGTGCGCGAGAAGGCGGTGCTGATGGTGCAATCCGACCCGTCCACCCGCGCCAAAGGGCCGCAACATATCGAGGCCTATAATTGGATGCAGGACTATGCGGCCCGCGTGATCGCCGAGCGTCGCGCCAATCCGAAGGACGACCTGATCTCGCATTTCTCCGCCGCCGAGATCGATTGCGACAAGCTCGATGAGCGCGAAGTGCTGCTGACCACCACCACGCTGATCATGGCCGGCATCGAATCACTTGGCGGCTTTATGAGCATGATGGCGCTCAACCTCGCCGATCATGTACGGGCGCGGCAGGCGGTGGTGGATCACCCGGCATTGATCGCGGATGCCGTCGAGGAATCGCTGCGCTTCAACACCTCGGCCCAGCGGTTTCGCCGCCGATTGCAGAAAGACGTCGAACTGCACGGCCAAATGATGAAGGCGGGCGATTTCGTTTGTCTCGCCTATGGCTCGGGCAATCGCGACGACCGGCAATATCCCAACCCGGATAGCTACGACATTGCCCGCAAGCCGCGCGGCCATCTCGGTTTCGGCGGTGGCGTGCATGCCTGTCTCGGTACCTCCATCGCACGACTTGGCGTCAAGATCGCGTTTGAGGAACTGCATCAGGTGGTTCCGGTCTATCGTCGGGTGGCCGAACAACTGGCATGGATGCCGTCCTCGACCTTCCGCAGTCCGCTGCGGCTGGATTTGACGGTTCATTGAGTCATAACGCGTCATCCTGAGGAGCGAAGCGACGTCAGAATCCAGAAGTCATAGAGCCGTCTCTACGCCTTCTGGATCGCTACGCTTCGCTCACGATGACGAGAAAAGGATGCGAAACACATGGTCAACATCGTCTTCATCGAACCCACCGGCGCCAAAATGCCGGTCAACATCAACGAAGGCTGGAGCCTGATGCAGGGTGCCACCACCGGCGGCGTGGACGGTATTCTCGGCGAATGCGGTGGCTCCTGCGCCTGTGCCACTTGCCATTGCTATGTAGACGAATCCCGCCTCGGTGAGCTGCCGGAAGCCAGTGAAAGCGAGCTTGAAATGCTGGAGAACGTCGCCGCCGAGCGCCGCTCGAACAGTCGGCTCGCCTGCCAGATCAAGGCGGTGAACGCGCTGGACGGCCTGATCGTCACGTTGCCGGACACCCAGGAATGAGCGACGTGCCCGGCATAGTCATCATCGGTGCCGGGCAGGCCGGTCTGCAATCGGCGGAATCGCTGCGGGCGGGCGGCTTTCAGGGCAGCATCACCCTGCTGGGCGACGAGCCCTACGGCCCCTATCATCGCCCGCCCTTGTCCAAGGCGTGGCTGTCGGGTGAGATCGAGGCGAGCCAATTGGTGATGCGCGCGCCGGAATTGCTGGCGCGCAAAGAGATCGATTTGCGCATCGGCGTTCGCGTGCACTCCATAGACCGAGCAGCACAGATGCTGCGTCTTGCTGACGGCAAGGCGCTTCCCTATGCCGGTCTCGTGCTCGCCACCGGTGCCACGCCGCGAGCGCTGCGTTTGCCCGGAGCGGACGCACCGAACGTGCTCGCCTTACGCACGCGCGATGACGGCGTGCGGATCGCCGAGGCGCTGAGCGTCTGCAAATCCCGCGCCCTGCCAGTGGTGGTGATCGGCGGCGGCTTCATCGGCTTGGAAGTCGCCGCCACCGCCCGCAAACTCGGGCTGGAAGTCAGCGTGCTCGAAGCCACCCCCCGCCTGTGCGCCCGCGCGCTGGTGCCGATGTTGTCGGACTGGTTCGCCGAACTGCATCGCAGCCACGGAGTCGGCATTGAACTCGGGGCCAAGGTGGCGGCAATTGAAGTGTCCGACGGGCGCGCCGTCGCGGTGCGCTGTGCGGACGGCGCGGTGTTTTCCTGCGGTCTGGTTGTGGTCGGCATCGGCGTGGTGGCGAACGATCAACTCGCTTTCGCTGCCGGCTTAGAATGCGAGGGCGGCATTGTGGTCGATGAGTGCGCCCGCACCGCCGATCCGATGATCACCGCGGCTGGCGACTGCACCGCGAGGCGTCTGCCGGATGGTGGGTTGCTGCGGCTGGAATCGGTCAACAACGCCACCGAACAGGCGAAATCCGCCGCCGCTTCCTTGCTCGGCCTGGAACGGAAATTCACCGGGACGCCGTGGTTCTGGTCCGATCAATTCGGCTGGAAATTGCAAATGGCCGGGTTGCCGGTCGGGGCCGATCGGGTGGAGCTGCGCGGCGACATGCAGGGCGACAGTTTCAGCCTCTACCATTATCGCGGCGACCAACTGGTCTCGGCGGACAGCCTCAACGCGCCCAAAGATCATCTGGCAGCGCGAAAGGAACTCGACAAAACCGCTACGCTGTAACGTCGCGTCTCCCCACCATCGCCGTCACCGCCAGCGCCACGCAAGCAATCGCCACTGGCGGAAACACCACCCAATTCACCGCCTCCCAGCCATGGTTCGCCAGGATCTGGCCGGACGAGAACGACCCAATCGCAGTGGCTCCAAACACCAGGAAATCGTTGAAGCTCTGCACGCGGGTGCGCTCTTCTTGCGTGTGACACTGGAGCACCATCGCGGAGGCCCCGACGAAGCCGAAGTTCCAGCCCAGTCCGAGCAGGATCAGCACGACGTCGAAATGCGCCTCGGTGATGCCGGACAGCCCGGTCAACGCGGCACAGATCGTCAAGGCGAAGCCCGCGAGCACGATGCGCGAGGCACCGAAGCGGGCGATCAGCGATCCGGTGAAGAAGCTCGGCCCATACATCGCCACGATATGCCACTGGATCGCCCAGTTCGACGCCGTCACCGGCAGGCCGCACATCTTCATCGCCAGCGGGGCTGAGGTCATCACCAGATTCATCAACACGAAGGCCACCACGCCACAGACCACGGCTGCGATGAAGCGAGGCTGGCGCGCAATCATCGAGAGCGGGCGGATAGTGCCCAGACTGACCATCTGCGGTCGCGGCAGGTCGACTCCGGACAGCACCAACATCGCCAGCAATGCCACACCCGCCTGCGCGACATAGGAGGCGGCGAACAGATACGGTGCCCAGAGTCCCATCGTCCAGGTGACCAGCTGTGGCCCGAGCACGCCGGCGAACACGCCGCCCGCCATCACCCAAGACAGCGCGCGCGGCCGGTCCGCTGCGCTTACGCCATCGGCGGCGGCGAAGCGGAAACTCTGCACCACCGAGGCATACAGACCGCTGCACAAAGTGGCGATGCAGAACAGCCAGAATGAGCCGATGGTCACCGCCACCGCTGCCAGCAGCCCGGTGAGCACACCCAATCCTGCGCCAACCTGGAACGAGGCACGGCGGCCATAATTTCGTGCGATGTAGCCTGTCGGCAATGTCCCTGCCGCCATTCCCAAAACGAACACGGACAACGGCACCGTTGCCAGCGACATATCCGGGGCCAGTTGGGCTCCGATGATCGAGCCGGTGGCGAAGATCACCGAGGCATTCCCGCCCGCCAGCGCCTGCGCGATGGCCAGCCGAATCACATTGCCCCGCGCGCGTGTCGCGTCAGCCTGTGCTCCGGCTCCGGTCATCACGCGTCCTTTGTAAACCGCGATCTCTGCAGCTCAGTGCGTCAGCGTCGCAATCTTGGAGTCAGCGGCGGCCATTGCGTCGCAACGGGCCTGTTGCGCGGCCGTCAGCGTCTCGGGCAATTTCTTCGGCAGCCTCGCGCCTTTGACAATGAAATCCGCTGCCTCGTGTCCAAGCAGTTCGTAGCCCACATCGGACATGTGGAAATCATCCTTGTAGATGATCGCAGGGCCGAACGCCTTGAACCATTCCTTCATCAGGTCGAAACGCTTGATGACGCCGATATGCAGCTCGCGTCCAACATCACGCACCGCTTTGGCGTATTCGTCGGCATGACCGCTTTTGCGGAAATTCGGCGTGTCCTGCGGATCGATCAGGACCACATCAATGTTGTTCTCGATCAGCGCCTTGATACCGTCCGAGGCCGCCTGATGGAATTCAGCGATCGAGGTGCCATCGAAGGCCTCGTTCACACCGAGATTCCAGATCACCAGATCCGGCCGCTTGTCGAGCACATCACGCTGCATGCGGCGATTGTTCATCACGGTTGTGTCGCCGTTGACGCCAGCGTTGATCACCAATGGGGCTGGTAGATTGGGCAGGTTCTTCTTCAGATATGTCAGCATCTGCGCCGGATAAGTTTTCTCGGGAGAGCTGGCACCGTAGCCGAATGTGGTCGACGAACCGAACGCCACGATGCGGATCTGCTGGTGGCAGACCACACGATCATTGATGTTCTTGAGGGTGCGGACGTCGTCCTCTGCCCGTACAGATGTCGACGCCAGGCCAAGAGCCAGAACGCCGATTACAAGGCGGAATGAACGCATAGGGAAGGCTCTCCTGAGTCTATTTCGACGTTTCTGAGTGCATCATCGCACGGACCACGATCTGGTCCAGTCCCTCACCCACGCAATCTTCCACTTCATCGGCCATCTTCTGGCGCTGGTCGGCCGGAAGATTGTCCATATCCATCGTGTCCTGCTCGCTCCAGCTTTTCATTGCAGCGTAACGGCCAAGCAAAGGTGCCGACGCGTTGTCGGCGCCGATACGCACGGCGTCGAGATACGGCTCAAGCTTGATCATCTGCGCTGCAGCTGCCGAGTACGGCATGTCGATCACAATGACGTCAGACTGACCTGCTTTGATGATTCCGATGCCGCGCTCAAGGTCGTTGGACATCTGACGCGGGTCGGCGTTCATCATCGCCTCCAGCGCCCCGGTCTCCCACAGCACCAAGGTTGGATGCGCGGAAACGATGTCGCGCGTGAGGCCGTTGCTGATCACGCTGGTATTTGCACCAGGCTTGCCTTTGTTGATCACCTCAACGCTCTGCACTTTCTGCACGGTGCGCAGGCGCTGCGCCAACCGTTCCGGGAATGCAGCGTCTCGGCTGCTCAGCCCCATGCCGGTTACGGTCCCCGCACCGATGGCAACAATGCGCACCGGCTGACCGGCGGCAATTGCTTTCGCCACGTTGGGCAGGCTGGCGTTCGCGGGCAGGAAGCTGTCCTGGAAGCTGCACCCAGCCGCCGCCATCGCCGGTCGCGCAACGGCGTTCGCTGCGATGGCAAGAAGAACCAGAGCAGCTGATGCGGTCTTGTGTCTGAACATCACGGTTTTGCCTCCGCCACCACGTGGATCGGCTTCGCATGGTGAGTGGCTTGGTCATACCACATCAACAATTCGCCGAGACCCAACATCAACAGGAAGCCGAGAATGTCATAGAGCACCTGCGCGTAGATCGGCGGATGGAACTCAAGCTGCACCATGCGGCACATCGTGGAGAGCAGAATACTGAAGGCGAACACGTAAAGTGAGTTCTGCCCGCAGACGATGATACGCTTGGCCCAACCATGGGTGAGGATGCTCGATTTCGGCGTGACCCAATGGGCCGCCAGCATCGCCATCGCGACGAAATTGACCAGTCGCAACGGCGCCAACACCGTTTTGTCCACCCACGGCCAGATCGTAACATTGAGGATGGCAGGAATCGACGGCCAAATCGCGTGGAATTCCCAGCTCAGGCGGATGAACGCGCAGATGATCGCCACCGTGACGCAAGTCTCGCGAATCCAATGCCGCTCGGGCACGATCTCCTGGCCGCGCATCGCGGCGATACCGCAAGCCGCGCCAAAGCCGAATAGCAACTGCCACGCAAGCGGGTCGAAGAACCAGCGATTGCCTTCTGGATAGGCGGGCAAGTCGATCTGGGTGACGTTGGCGACGATGTAGATCGCCAGCGATACCAACATCGCCCAGAGATAGCTCTTGCGCACCAGCCAAAGGAAGAACGGAAAGAGTGCAAGCAACGAGATGTAGAGTGGCAGAATGTCGAGGAAGACCGGCTGGAATTCCAGGATCAGCGCCTTGACGATGGCCATATGCGGCTCGGTCAGGAACGAGCCCACCCGCAGATCCTGTTTCAGGAACGGGTTGTTGATGCGCGAGAGGGTGAACGACACCTCGGCCATGTAGATCATGAACAAGGTCAGATGCGCGACATAGAGCTGCCAGATTCGACGATAGATCTGCGCGCAGGCGACCCAGAACCCGTTATGGTCAATCGCCCGACCGTACACCTCGGCAGCCGTATAGCCGGAGATGAAGATAAACACCTCGGCGGCGTCGTTGAAGCCCACCGAATGCAGGGTGAAATGGGCAAGAAAATTGTCCGGAATATGATCCAAGAAGATCATAAACAGTGAAATGCCGCGGAAAAAATCCAGACGCAGATCGCGTTGGGATGACATCGTGCCGGTGCCCCTCTCGTCGTTCTCGGTCTAGGATCGATCCCGCGCCCTCGACTGCCTTCACTTCATACCCGTGCTGGGCGGAAATTCAAGCGCGCCGCCCTGCAGAGTTGGGAACAAACAGTTGGGGTCTGACGATTGGTTTCATTGCCGACCAATCCGGATGCACCGCACTGCCATGGCCAACGGCCGAGCCGAGGCGATGCGTGGGCACCGCGCCGTTTTGGATGCGCAGGTGCCGCCCTTGGTAGAGTTCGGGATGTGCGCTGGCGAAAATCGCCGCCTCCCCCGCATCGGCAAACCCGTCGGCATAGCAATGTCCATTGCGCTCCATGTGCGCGAGACCGAGGAACGAAACCAGCGCGGTGTCCTGCTGCAAGGCGAGGCCGGGCTGGGCGGTGAGGTCTTCGGCGGTCATCACCAGCCCCGCGCGTTGGGCGCGGATGGCGTTGAGCAGGGCCTTGTAGGTGCCCTTGCAGGATTTGCTTGAAACCCCGCGCCAGCCCGCCGCGATGGCGCGCGGGAAGGCGGCGTAGCTGTCGTCGCCTTCGTCGAGCACGCATGCGAAATTCTTCGAGAATGCGCCGAGATCAATGCTGTCGCGCGCGGTCGGTTGCTCGACATAGAGCAGGCGGCAGTGCAGATCGGCGAGGCTCGCGTGGTCCAGAATGGCGCGCAGTTCGGGCAGCAAAGCGGGGTCGTATTGCTCGTTGGCGTCCACGCTCACACCCTCAACCGAGGTGGGCAATACCGCCGCGATCGCCGCCAGACGCACCCGGTCGGCCTCGGGATTGCCGGAGAGTTTGAGCTTGAGGAAGCGGCAGCCGGTCGTTGAGATTGTGGCGGGAATGCTGGTCGGATCGTCAAGAAATCCGACTGTGTGGCGGATCGCGACGCTGTTGAGCGGCGCGCGGCTGGCGAGGAAATCGGTGATCGATGTGGCGTCCAGATCGGGGGTGAGACGCGCATCGAGGCCCGCGAGATTGCGCGAGAAACCTTCCCAGCTTCCCACGCCCGAGGCGCGGAAGAGCGCGTCGAGCACCGCCTTGTCGATCTCGGCGTTGCCGAACGCGGCCGCGAGGCCGGGAAGCCCCGGCTCGGCGCAGGCGGCGATATGCGCGTCGTGGCGTTCGGCATGGATGGCAAACGCCGTCCCACTTGCGCCGCGATAAGCTTGGGCCGCGAGATACAGTGACAGGCGCAGATCATCGGCGGTTTGATCCGCTGATTTGTGCGGGTTCTTGTCGAACCATTTGGGCACCATCAGCTCAGCCGATGCGCCGATAACTTCGCGTCCGTCCACCTCCGCCCTGACCCGCACATAGGCCTGCGACGCCCCTTCCACCGTCACCGCGCCGAAGCGGAACGGGTGGGTGAACGGGATGTCGCGCTCGAACAGATCGATCGCGAGGATGCGGATATTGGGGGTCAATCCAAATGCCCTTGCGTGTGGAAATGCGTGCGAACCTGCCGCGCCAGTTCGGCGAAACGCGGGTCGCCCATCATGTCGAGATTACGCGGGCGAGGGAGGTCGACTTCGTAGCTGGCGACAATCGCGCCCGGCCGCTCGCTCATCACCAGCACCCGATCGGCGACGAAGACGGCTTCGGGGATTGAGTGGGTGATCAGCAGTATGGTCTTGCCGGTCTCGGCCTGGATGCGCAGCAGATCGAGATTCATCGTCTCGCGGGTGAGCGCGTCCAGCGCCCCGAACGGCTCGTCCATCAGCAGGATTTCCGGGTCATGCACCAGAGCGCGGCAGATCGCCACGCGCTGCTGCATGCCGCCCGAAAGCTGCCAGGGCGATTTGTCGGCAAAGCCGGACAGGCCTGTCATCTTCAGCAACGCATGAGCGCGCTGGAGATACTCGGCTTCCGGCAGACGTTTGACCTCCACCGGCATCATCACGTTGCGCAACACACTGCGCCACGGCAGCAAGAGCGCCTGTTGGAAGACGATGCCGACATCGCGGTGCGGTTTCGTCACCGCGGCACCGTTGACCTGCACCGCACCACCGCTGGCGGGCAGAAGTCCTGCCACCAGCTTGAGCAGCGTGCTCTTGCCGCATCCGGAGGGGCCGACAATGGCGACGACCTCGCCGCGTTTGATCGCCAGATCCACCGGACGCAGCGAGGGCACATCGCCCTGCTTCGTCCGGTAGGTCTTGGTGACACCGGCAAGTTCAATCGCGGTGGTCATGCTCAGTTGGTCGGTGCCTGATCAGGCAGATAAGCGTTGGTGTAGAAGCTGGACAGCTTGTCCTTCGCCGCCGCTTCCAGACCGCCATACTCGACCAGCAGATCCACCGACTCCTTCATCAGCTTGTCCGTCACCAGGAAGGGGCGATTGTGCGCACCCGGCAGGCGATAAAGCGGAATGGTGAGTTGGAAGCCCTCGGTCAGCGTATCGATCTTGCCGCCTTTCGGGTTGGCCGTCAGGATCGACTGCGCGGCGGCGGCTGGCTCTTTCTCGGCCACTTCCACCGATTTGGTGGCAGCGCGCATGAAGCGGCGGACCAGATCGGGGTTGTCCTTCAGCACTGCCGTGTTGGTCACGATGCCGGAGCTGACCATGTCGATGCCGTAATCGGCGAATTTGATCGGGGTGACGCTCTTGCCGGTTGCGTCCTTGATCTTCATCGACTGGTCCATCACGTAGCCGAGCAGCAGATCGGCGCGGCCGTTGATCACCGCGTTGAGCTTGGTGGTGGCGTCGCCGGAGACGGTGGTGAAATCGCTCTCCTTCAGGCCGGTCTTCTTCAGGAACAGCGGCCAAATCTGGCTCAGGCTGTCACCGGGGCTGACGGCCACCGTCTTGCCCTTGATCTGGTCGGGGGTGCGGATGTTCTTGTCGGTGAAGCCCATCACCGACATCGGGCTGACTTGCACCAGCACGCCGGTTGCGATCACCGGGGCACCTTTGACGGCCAAGCGCATCATCGTCGGCACGTCGATATAGCCGAACGGCACGGAGCCCGCGGCGACCGCTTGGGCCACGACGCCCGAGCCTTTGCCCTCCTGAATGTCGAGATCGATGCCTTCAGCGGCGAAGAAGCCGCGTTCCTTGCCGAGATAGAACGGCGCGTGTTCGCCGTAGACGTACCAGTTCAGCATCAGCACCACCTTGTCCGCGGCGCGGGCCGGCATGGTGGCGAGCAACATCAGGGCGCAGGCGCAGGCGAGAGCTATTTTCTTCAACATCACGTCCTCCGTTTTTGTTGTTATGAGCCTTGGTTGAAACTCTTTTGCTGGCTGGAATGCCAGGGGATGGCGAGCTTTTCGACCCATTCGACGAGCCAGAACAGCACGACGCCGATCAGCGCAAGCAGCACGAGGGCAGCGAACATCGTGGGCAGTTCGAAATTCCCGATCGACCGTTGCAGAACGAAGCCCAACCCGCCATTGCCGCCGACGAACTCGCCGACCACCGCACCGACCACGGTGAGCGTCACGCTCACTTTGAGCCCGGCGAAGATGGCGGGGGCGGCGGAGGGCAGGCTGACCATACGGAAGATCTGCCAGCGATCCGCCTCCATCCCACGCGCGAGGTCGAGCAGATCGGAATCCACAGATTTCAGCCCCTGCACGGCGCTGACCACCACCGGGAACATGCCGAGCAGAAAGGCCGAGATCACTTTAGGCACCAGTCCAAAGCCGAACCAGACGACGAAAAGCGGGGCGATTGCGACTTTCGGGACGGATTGGCTGAACACCAGCAGCGGATAGACGTAATCCTCAACCGTCTTGGACGAGACGATCAGCAAGGCGAGCGGAATGCCGATCACCGCACTGGCGACGAAGCCGAGCAAGGTTGCACTCAGTGTCGGGACCGATTGCGCGAATAAATCGGGCCAGTCCGCGATCAGCACTTGGATCACATCGAGCGGGGCCGGGATCAGATAGGGTGGCACGTGGAAGACGCGGATGCTCAGGTCCCAGAGTGCGATGAGCAGCAACAGGAACAGCACCGGCTTGGCCACGGCAGACACTCTGCTGATCACCTGCTTTGCCTCATTTACCAGCTGCCGACATTGGGCATGCTCGTCCACGGCTCGGCAAGTGGCAGTGCGGTGCCGGCCTGGATCAGCTCGATGGAAATCCCGTCCGGCGTGCGGATGAACGCCATGCGGCCGTCACGCGGCGGGCGGTTGATCGTCACGCCATGGGCGATCATCGCGTTGCAGCTGTCGTAGATATTGTCCACCGCATAAGCGAGATGGCCGAAATTGCGACCGCCGGTGTAGGGCTCTGGGTCCCAATTATGGGTCAGCTCCACCGGCGCATCCTCGTCGCCCGGCACCGCCATGAAGACCAGTGTGTAGCGGCCCTTTTCGTCCACCCGGCGGCGGATTTCCTTCAGGCCGAGCACTTCGAAGAATTTCATGGTGGCATCCAGATCGCTGACCCGGATCATCGTGTGCAGGTATTTCATCGGTCTCTTCCTGGTTGGGTTGAACGATCAGACATTGTCGCGCCAGCGATGGCGCGGGTGGTAGCCGAGAACCCGGCGGGCCTTGTCGATGCTGAGCAGAGTTTCAAATCCTTGCAATGGCCGACGGAGTTCCACGCCTGGATAGCATGTCGCCATCAACTCAGCCGAGGGATAGGCTTGGCAGGAATCCTCGGCGGTGATGATGAAATGATCCGCGCCAGTGAAATCCGCCTCCAGCCCAAGACGGCAGGCAAGGCCGACATCGCGGGCGTCGACATAGCTCCACATGTTCCATTTTCGGTTTTCCGGATCGGTGTGCCAGCCGGGGAACAGATGGTATTCGCTGGTGTCCTTGATGTTGCCGATGCGCAGGCCGACGAAGCTGGTGCCAGGATTCCAGCGGTGCATCTGCCGCGCCATCTCCTCTTGCAACACTTTGGTCAGCGCGTAGCCACTTTCCGGCAGCAGCGGGTGATCCTCATCGAGCGGAACATAGGCGGGCATCACGCGGGTGAAAGGGATGCCGAATGGCGTCTCGCTCGATGCCCATACCACACGTTTCAGCCCCATCCGGGTGGCCGCACTGAACACGTTGTAGGTGGACATCATGTTGGTGCGGAACGTGACCTCTTCCGTCGCCAAACCCGGCGCGCGGATCGCGGCCATGTGGACGACCGCATCGGCTTTTCCGACCGGCTTGCGCAGGCCGAGATCGACCACGCCGGGGGCCATTTCGAAGGCGTCTATGGTCTGGCCCATATCGGTGAGATCGACCTTGAGGAACGGCGAGATCATCTCGGCTGGGGGCGCAAGATCGACGTTGAGCACGTTGTAGCCGTGATCCATCAACTCCCGGATCGCCGCCTGCCCGGCCTTGCCGCTGCCGCCCGTGACGATGATGTTCTTCATGCGACGAACTCCAGCTTGAGCGCATCGACCGTGGCCGGGGCCTGCACGCCAGCGGCCAGATCCACGGGCCAACCGGCGCGTGCGAGGAGCGCCACCACGTCGTCCCTGCTGGGCGGCAGGCCAACTTCTCCGTTCGGGTCGTGGAAGGCGCGAACAGCGGTGATGAACACGCTCTCGCCCAGCGGGATGTTCTGCCCCAGCACCGGCACCGAGGCGTGCGGGAACAGCAGATTGGTGTTCGGCGCAGTGTCGAGCGGCATTGCCGTGCGGGTGCCGGTCAGATCGACGATGCTTGAGACATGCGGCGTGTTGAGTTTCAGCGTGATCCCGTGCCGCGCGCCCGGCAGCCCAACCGGCTGATTGCCGCGCCGCGAGCCGCAACGGGTCGGGACGGCGTGGCCGGATTCCAGGGTGTGCAGCGGCTCGGAGGCTTCGATCTGATGCACGCGGATTTCCCAGCCACCGGAAAAGCCCTGCAGGGTGCGGATCTCGACTTCGGGGAAGGGTGACCAATGCGAGGTGAGGAAACCGTCACCGGCGTGTTGCTCGACATTGCGCGAGCGGGCGGTGAACTGCAGGCCGTTGCGGCTGAAGGCGAGGATGTTGTCGCCACAGAAACCGCCTTCCATCCATCGATCGGATTCCACGCAAAGGCCGAAGCGGGTGGAGTAGGCGAATTTGGAGTATTTCTCGGCGACATTCCGCATCTGCAAGCGCGGCGGCCCGGCCATCAGGGCCACCACGTCGCCATTCTCGCGGCGAGTGATCGTCCAGGCCGGTTTGTTGGTCTTCGGCGCACTGTTCAGCTCGATCGGCGTCTCGGTGGCCGTCCAGAACGGGTGATCTTCGGGCAGGGCCAGCGGCAGGAAGGCCTTGAACGCCCAGTAAGGCGAGCCGGGCGAGTTGTATTCCTCGCTCATCAGATAATTCGGCCAGGCGTAGCCGACGGTGAGCACGCCGCGTGCGTCGAAGATCGGCTTGTCCATCCACCAGCGAACCTGACGCCCCCAGATGCCGCGGATCTCGCCCCACGGCAGCGCTTCCACCCCGGCATAGGCCAAAGCGGCCCAGAAGGCGGCGCAGGCGAAGCGGTAGGTGAGCGAGCGGCCTTGCACCAAAGCCGCGCCATCGGCGCCGTACCATTCACGGAAGCTCTGGGCGAATTGGGTGGCGCGGGCGATGTATTTCGCCGACCGTTCCGGGTCTTCCACGCGACGATGGGCGGCGTAGATCAGGCCGTAACAATGCAGCGCGAAGCCGTTGTAATGGTCGATATGCTTGCCCGGCCCGTCGCCGTACCAGCCTTCATCCAGATACAACTCGTCGATGCGGGCGAGGTGGCGAGCCTTGGAGTCCTGATCGATCACAACCCCGATCCGCTCCAGCCCGAGGCCTGCCATCACCGGAAAGAAATGCCAGTTATTGTCCGACATCACGACATTCTGCACTTCGGACAGCCAGGTGATCAGATTGGCGCGCGCGGTTTCGTCCAGCCCGTCCCAGAGTTTGTCGGGGGCGAGCGCCAAGGCGAAGCCGAGTGCTGCCATTTCGACCGAGCGCTGATTGTTGTTCGTCGTCGGCTGCCAGTATTCTGGATGCTGGGGATTGGTGCCGTTGGCGATGCCTTCGCGGAACAGGTCCCAATACGCGAATTCACCGCCACCGGCATGCAGCGGAGCCAGGGCCCAGAGCGGGCGCGCGAAGCCCTCGAAATAGGCGGCCTGTCGATTGAAATGTGCGGCCTCCGGGCCGAGCACCACCCAGGCACGGCCCGGGCTGAAATGCGGCAGCAGAGGCGCGGTCATGTCCAGCACCATCGCTTGCGCGTCGGCGCGAGAGGCGAGTTTGTTGGTGCGAAGCTTCTCGCTCAAATGCATCGAATGTTCTCCCCCGAGATTAACGCGCCGCCCAGATCAGTCCACGGCGCAGGATTTCGCGCACGGTTGGATGCTCCAACTCGCGCGCCACGTGGCCGAGCGAGGAGTAGAACACCCGCCCCTCGCCGAATTTCTTCTTGATCACCACCGGCAGCACCGCGCCCTTGGTCCAATAGGCGTGCTCGCCACTGCAGGTCGTGGTGGCGAGCACTTCGACCATCGGATCGACATGGATGTAGTATTGCTCGGAGCGGTAATCGAATGATTCCAGCCCCTTGGTGATCGGGTCGGTGTGGTTGGTGATGTCGACCCGGTAGTCGATGATGTTGCCGGGATGCGCCACCCATTGGACACCGCACATGAAGTGAAACGCCACCTCGTTGCGGAAGCTCGCTGCCATCCCGCCGTGATAGCTGCCCAGGCCCGCACCGCCTTTGACGGCTGCGAGCAGATTGTCGAGTGGCACTTTCTCGATGGTCGCTCGGGTGAAGATCGGCACAATCAGGCTCATCTCTGAGAGAGTCGGGTCGGCAAACGAATCCGATCCCTGCTCAACGCGCACGTCGAAGCCTTCGAGCGTGAGCATCTCCTCCACCACAGCGGCCCCCTGTTCCGGCTCATGGCCTTCCCAGCCGCCCCAGACGATCAACGCCTTGCGCATGTGATCTCTCCCCAGGTCAACGGCGCGGCACCCAGCCGTGATATTTCGGATGATCGGGGCCGATGGGCAGCGCCACCGCCTCTCCGGTCTCGTTGGTGTGGAAGATCGCGGTGATCAGTTCGAGCGAGCGGCGGGCGTCTTCCAGCGTGACCGGGAAGGGGCCACCGGTCTCCAATGCCGTGTGGAACAGGGCAAACTGCCGGGCGAAGCGGGCCTCTTCATAGGGTGCCACAGAGTCCATCGCCGCTTGGATTTCAGCGCCGATTTCCGGCGTTTTCGGGATCATCACCCAGTCCGGCTCGCCCGGCCGCCCGGCTGCACCCGGCGTCGCGTCGGCGATATTGCCGGTGTCGATCTCGAAGGTGACGTTCTCGAAGCAGAACCGCATCCGGGTGATCTGCTTTTGCGAGCCGAGTGTGGCGGTGAGGGAGACGAGCGAGCCATCTTCCATCTTCAAGGCGGCAACCGCGCAGTCTTCCACCTCGATTGGGTTCACCCGCGTGGCCTTGAAGCCTGCCACCGCGGCGGCGGGGCCGACGAGATACATCATCAGGTCGTGCATATGGATCGACTGGGTGAGCAGCACGCCGCCCAATTCGGTGGCGAATTTACCGCGCCAGGCGACCTTGTAATAGTCCGGCCCGCGCTTCCAGAACGTGTCGATGGCATGCACATAGCCGCGCCCGGCGAGGCCAGTTTCGATCACGTGCTTGACCCGCTTGATCCCGGTGCCGAAGCGATACTGGAAGATCGGCATCACCCGCGCCGTGCAGGTCTTCTGCCGTTCGATGATTTGATCGGCCAGCGCCAGCGAGGAGACGAAGGGCTTTTCGCAGATCACGTGCTTCCCCGCATCAAGGGCGGCCATCACCATCGGGAAATGCAGGCTCGGTGGGGTGCAGATACTGACGACGTCGATGTCGTGCCGCGCCAGCACTTCATCATAGCTCGCACAGGATTCGGCGATGCCGTAGCGCTGGGCGAAAGCTTGTGCGCGGGCGGGATCGACATCGCACGCAATGGCGAGATCGAATTGGGCGGGGATGGCCTGATACCCGTCTTCGGCGTGCGATTCCGCCACCCATCCGCACCCAATGATCGCCGCGCGTAGCCTCGCCATTCTCAATTGCTCCCGTGTTCGTGTCAAACAAACAAGCCCCCGGGACGGCACAGGCCACCCCGGGGGTGATCTGCGATCAGAGGATCGCGTTGGCGCGGCTGACCACTTCCTTGCCGGCCTGCGTCGAGGTGAGCTTTCCGAAAGCCAGTTCGTCGGCCACCGGACGCATCACGTTGCGATCGAACTCGCTCGCACCCTTCGGTGCCACGGGCGGGATCTTCACAACCTTGGAGGCGATGTTGTTGACGTAATCCACCGTTGCCTGCTCGGTGGGGTTCAGAGTCGGGAAGATCTGCTTGCGGATAGCGGGCAGCATCGGCACGCCACGCTCCACACCCAGGATGGCGCCAGCTTCCGGGTCGGTGACGAAGTAGCTGATAAACTCTGCCGCCTGTTCCTTGTATTTAGAATTGGCCGCAATGCTCCAGATCAACGCCGGACGGTAGAAATGGCCGGAGCGCACCGAGCCTTTTGTCTGCGGATAGAGGCTCAGCGAGAGCTTGTTCTTGGTCTGGACTTGATAGCCAATCAGCTGGTTCGAGTATTGCAGACCGCTCGCTGCCTTGCCCTGGCCAAGCGGCGAGCTGTCGATGTCGAGATGGTCACCGGCCTGCACGTCTGCCGACACACAGCCACCCGCCTTGGCCAGCTTGTCCCAGTAATTGAACCACTCAGCGGCATCATCGGCGGTGAAACCGAGCTGGCCGTCTTCGGTGTAAAGCCCCTTGCCACGCTGCTCCAACCACACATTCAAGCCGTTGTGGTAGCGCGCGCCGTTCGGCGCACCCCAGAAATTCGGCTTATTGACCGCCTTTGTGATGGCAATCGCGCCTTCGGCATATTCGTCCCACGTCGTCGTCATTGTGGGGATCGGCACGCCGGCCCGCTCGTAGATCGTCTCGTCGATCACCAATGCAAACGAGTTCAACCCAAGACCCACACCCCAGATCTTGCCGTTGACCTTGCACAGGTTGAGGTTGTCACCGAACTCCGCGATTTTCAGTGTCTTGGGGATGTAGCTGTCGAGTTGGGTGCAGGCTCCGCGCTTGGAGAAATCGGCGAGCGTGTTCGGCTCTAGCTGGAACACGTCGGGGATGTTGCGCCCAGCCATCATGGTGACCAGCTTCTGCCAATAATCTGCCGATGACGACTCACCGACCATCGTGATGTCGGGGTGACGATCATGGTATTTCGAACCGGCTTCGAGCGTGCGGCGCGAGCGTTCTTGACCACCCCACCAGAACATCCGCATGCGAATTTCTTCGGCATGCGCGGCGGAGAAACCGGCATTTCCGGCGAGCAGAGCGCCCGCACCGAGACCGGCTTTGAGAAGTGTACGACGGCTGGTTGAGATCGACATCGACGTTGCCTCCGTGTTGATTCGCCGTGTTGCCCGGCGTTTTTGTTATTCAGTAGGGTGCAATTCCTGTGTGGAATTGGCACCCTACACCCTCGCGGCACACAAACTCTGATACCGCTCCACGCACACGCGCAGCACCTCGTCGCCGTCGCGCGTCCACCAATCCTGGGCGGAGAAGATCTCGACCTCATGCGACCCGAAATATCCGGCCGCCTCGATCATCGCGCGGAAGCCCGACAGATCGATCACGCCATCGCCCATCATGCCGCGATCGAGCAGCAAATCCTTCGTCGGCACCAGCCAGTCACAGATATGATGCGCGAAAATCCGCCCGTCGCGACCGGCGCGGGCGATGGAGGCGGCGAGATTGGGTTCCCACCAGACGTGATAGGTGTCGATGGCAACGCCGACATCGGGGGCGATCTCGCCTGCCATGTCGAGCGCTTGGGCGAGCGTGTTCACGCAGGACCGGTCAGCGGCATACATCGGATGCAGCGGCTCGATGGCGAGTTTGACGCCTTGGGCGCGCGCGTGCGGGAGGACGGTGGAAATGCCGTCGCGCACCATCGAACGTGCCGCTTCGATGTCGCGCGTGCCGCCGGGCAGTCCGCCGACGACGAGGACGAGGCAATCGGCTTTCAGCGCGGCGGCTTCGTCAATCGCGCGGCGGTTTTCATCGATGGCGGCCTGACGCAGTTCGGCGGTGGCGGCGGGGAACATCCCACCGCGGCATAGCCCAGTGACTTGCAAGTTGAGATCGCGCACCACGCGCACCGCTTCGTCCAACCCGATGGCGGCGACTTGGTCACGCCAGGGCGAGATCGCGTGGATGCCGTGCCGCACGCAGGCTTCCGCTGCCTCGCGCATGTTCCATTGCTGGCGGACAGTGGCGAGGTTGATCGACAGGCCGGGGACGGGGGCCACCATTTCAGCCAACTCCTTGGACGGCGAGCAGGCGGCGCATGCGTTCGGTGGCCAGATCCGGGTTCTGCAGGCAGCGTGCCTTGTCGGCGAGGCGGAAGAGTTCGGCCAGATGTTGCAGTGAGCGGGTGCTCTCTTGGCCGCCGATCATGGTGAAATGATCCTGCAAGCCGTTGAGATAGGACATGAACACCACGCCGGTTTTGTAGAACCGCGTGGGTGCTTTGAAGATGTGGCGGCTGAGTGCGACGGTCGGCTCCAGCACGCTGTGGAACGTCGCGATGTCGCCGGTGGCAAGGCTCGACAAAGCCGACGACGCCACCGGCGCGATGGCGTCGAAAATGCCGAGCAGGGCGTCGGAATAGCCATGCTCGTCGCCCGCGATCAGTTCGGCGTAGTTGAAATCATCGCCGGTATACATCGCAACACCCGCAGGCAGGCGGCGGCGCATAGCGATTTCCTTCTCCTTGGAGAGCAGGGAAATCTTGATGCCGTCCACCTTGGCCGCGTTGTTCTGCAGAATGCCGAGGCAGACGTCCATCGCGGCCATATGGTCGCCATGGCCCCAATAACCGGTGAGTGCCGGATCAAACATCTCGCCGAGCCAGTGCAGGATCACCGGCTGTTTCACCTGGGACAGCACGCGGGCATAGACGCGGGCATAGTCGTCGGGTGATTTGGCGGCGACGACGAGGGCACGGCTGGCCATCAGGATGATGCGGGCACCGGCCTTCTCGACGGCTTCCATCTGCATCTCGTAGGCGGCGATCACGTCATCGATGGTGACATTGGCGCCGGCTTGCAGATGATCGGTGCCGACGCCGCAGGCGATCACGGCACCTGGGCGGGTGTCGGCTTCGCGTTGGGCGCGGGTGATCAGTTCGAGCGAGGCGTTCCAGTCCATCCCCATGCCGCGCTGCGCGGTGTCCATCGCCTCGGCGATGCCGAAGCCGAGATCCCAGAGATGGTGGCGGAACTTCATCGTGGTGTCCCAATCCACCTCCGTGTCGAGCCACGGGTCGCACTCGGCAAGAGGGTCGGCGACGACATGGGTGGCGGCGTAGGCGATGCGGTTCCAGGCCGGTCGCGCGCCTTGCGGCAAGGGCGTGCCGGTGAGTGTGTAGGACTCAAGCTTGGGGCCGTTGGGCAGGATCAGCGCGGCCATGGCTCAGATCTCCAAGGCTGGCACGTCGATCCAGCGTCGCTCGCGCCAGGATTTCAGGCCGAGTTCGGCGAGTTGCACGCCCTTGGCCCCCTCGGCGAGATCGAATTTCCACGGCGTGCCGTCGTACAGATGGCGGATATATTCCTCCCACTGCATCTTGAAGCCGTTGTCGGAGGGCAAATTGTCCGGCACCTCGTCCCACTGCTCGATGAACTTCATCGTCTGCGGCTGGTCCGGATTCCAGACCGGGCGCGGCGTGTTGACACGGTGCTGGGTGAAGCATTTCGTCAGCCCCGCCACCGCCGAGCCATGCGTGCCATCTACATGGAATGTCACGAGGTCATCCCGCCTCACGCGGGTGCACCAGGACGAATTGATATGCGCAATCACGCCGCCTTCGAGCTGGAAGGTAGCATAGGCGGCGTCATCGGCGTCGGCCACATAGGTTCGCCCCGCCTCGTCAACGCGGCTCGGGATATGCGTGGCCCCCAGACAGGATACCGCCTCGACATTGCCGAACAGATTGTCCAGCACGTAGCGCCAATGGCAGAGCATATCGAGAATGATGCCGCCACCCTCGGCGGACTTGTAGTTCCAGCTTGGGCGTTGCGCCTGCTGCCAGTCGCCCTCGAACACCCAGTAGCCGAACTCGCCGCGCACCGAGAGGATGCGGCCGAAGAAGCCGGAATCGCGAAGCATTTTGATTTTGCGCAGGCCGGGCAGATAGAGCTTGTCCTGCACCACGCCGCTGCGCACCTTCTTCTCGCGGGCCAATTGGGCGAGCTTGATCACCGCGTCCATCGATTCCGAAATCGGCTTTTCGCAATAGATGTCCTTGCCGGCCGAGATGGCACGGGTGAGGAGTTCGGCGCGCATCTGGGTCGAGCCTGCATCGAAAAACAGCGTGTCGGCGGGGTTGGCCAGCGCCGCGTCGAGATCGGTGCTGTGGCGCGTGATGCCGTGTTTGGCGGCGATTTCGGCGATCTTGCCTGCGTTGCGGCCGACGATGTGGATGTCCGGCATCACGCGGTCGCCATTGGCGAGCAGCACACCGCCCTGGTCGCGGATGGCGCAGATCGAGCGGACAAGATGCTGATTATAGCCCATCCGCCCGGTCACCCCGTGCATGATCAGCCCCAAGCGAATTTGCGCCATCTTGCGTCTCCCGCATGACCCCGCTTTTGCCGGGTTGTATATAACTGGTTACTTACACTACGGACGATACGCCGCCTGCGTCAAGACGGATCAGGGGCGCAGATAGCCGAGGATGACGTGCACGATGTGCTCGCCCCATTGGTCGGTCTCATCGGTGCGCATCAGGTTGCGGCCGAAAATCACCGAGAGCGTGTGGCGGTTGGAGAGGTAGAAAAATCCGAGCGAGGCGATGGAGATATAGACCTGCACCGGGTCGGCATCGCGGCGGAAGACGCCCTCGGCCATGCCGCGTGTCAGCAATCCGCCAATGGTTTCCACCAGTGGTGAGTGCAGGTCGAAAATCCGGGCCGAGCGTTTTAAATACGCGGCTTTGTGGATATTCTCGGTGGCCAGCAAGCTCATGAACTCCGGATGTTCTAGGAAGTAATTCCAGGTGAACAACGCAAGTTCCCGCATAGCCTCCGTCGGGTTTCTGTCGGTGAGTTTCAGGCCGTGTTCTGCGGTGCGGATCGAAACATAGGCCGATTCCAGCACGGCGACATAGAGCGCTTCTTTGTCGCCGAAATAATGGTACAGCATGCGCTTGTTGATCTTGGCGCGGGCGGCAATGGCGTCGATGCGCGCGCCGCTATAGCCCTTTTCGGTGAATTCCCGCGTGGCAGCTTCCAGGATGGCAGCCGAGGTGCGTTCCGGATCACGCGTGGCCGCTGTTCTGGGAGTGGGCGTGGTCGCGGTCTTGCGTCGCATGGGTTTGGCCGCAAGCGTCACCTCGGTCTGCTCACCACTCACCGCCATACTCCATTCATCCGCAACACCGTATCCCCAGTTTGCACATTGACCAAGCCGCTTGGGTAGGGCTATTTATAACCACTCGGTTACTAAGCGCGCCAGAGCCCAAGCGGACTGGAGGACGAGAACAAGGACCGTTTAGCCCTGGGAGGGGCGTTGTGGTGGGAGCAGCGGTCCAAAGGCAGCGTGCCGGGCGCTTTGTGGCGATGCGGGAAGGCTATGGCTTCCTGCTGCCGTGGTTTGCTGGTTTTTTCGGCCTCACGCTGGGGCCTGCGCTGTTCTCGCTCTATCTCTCATTTACCAAATACGATCTGGTCAGTGATCCGCGCTGGATCGGGATGGCCAATTACGTGCGCATCGCCACCGCCGACGCCAAATTCTCGCAGGCTATGCATGTCACCTTCACTTATGTGTTCCTGGCGGTGCCGCTGAAGCTCGCCTTTGCACTGTCGATTGCGATGATCCTCAACAAGGGATTGCGCGGCCTGCCGATTTATCGCGCGCTGTTCTATCTGCCCTCCCTGCTCGGCGGATCGGTCGCAATTGCGATCCTCTGGCGCGAGGTGTTTTCGGCCGATGGGTTGTTCAATCAGGTGCTGGCGGTGTTCGGCATCAAGGGAATTGGCTGGGTGACCACGCCGGAGACGGCACTCTACACGCTGGTGCTGCTGACGATCTGGCAGTTCGGCTCGTCGATGATCATCTTCCTGGCCGGGCTGCGGCAAATCCCGCAGGACATGTATGAGGCGGCGAGCATTGATGGCGCGAGCCCGCGTCGGCAGTTCTTCAAGATCACGCTGCCGTTGCTCACCCCGGTGATCTTCTTCAACGCGATTGTGCAAACCATTGACGCGTTCAAGGCGTTCACGCCGTCCTTCATCATCAGCGAAGGCACTGGCGGGCCGGTGAACTCGACATTGTTCTATACACTGTATCTGTTTCAAGAGGCTTTTGCCTATTTCCGCATGGGCTATGCTTCGGCACTTGCTTGGGTGCTGGTGATGATCATCGGCAGTTTCACCGCCGTCTCGTTCTTCATGTCGCGCTATTGGGTGCATTACGATGAGTGAGCGGGCCGAAGAGAGGCTGCCGGGCGTGCAGTATTCGCGTTGGAGCGGCATTCGCAAGCACACGATGCTGTGCTGCGTGTCACTGGTGATGCTCTATCCGCTGTTGTGGATGGTCAGTTCCTCGATGAAGCCCGAGAACGAGATTTTCACCTCGGCCTCGCTGTTCCCGAGCCATTTCGATCTCAGCGCCTATAAGCGCGGCTGGTTCGGCCTTGATGTCAGTTTCGGGCGGTTCTTTCTCAATTCGCTGATCGTCTCGGTGCTGTCGGTGATCGGCAATGTGATGTCCTGCTCGCTGGCCGCCTTCGCCTTTGCGCGGCTGCGGTTTCCAGGGCGGCATCTTTGGTTCTCATTGATGCTGGGCACGCTGATGCTGCCCTATCATGTGGTGCTGATCCCGCAATATATCCTGTTCCTGAACCTCGATTGGATCGACACGTTCCTGCCGCTGGTGGTTCCGAAATTCCTCGCCTGTGATGCGTTCTTCATCTTTCTGATGGTGCAGTTCTTCCGCGGCATTCCGCGCGAGCTTGACGAGGCGGCGCGGATTGACGGGTGTTCGGCGTGGCGGATTTACTGGAAGATCATGCTGCCGCTCTCGACGCCGGTGCTGGCGACGGCGGCGATCTTCTCGTTCATCTTCACCTGGGATGATTTCTTCGCGCCGCTGATCTATCTGGGTGATCCGACCCACTACACCTCGCAGGTGGCGCTGCGCAGCTTCATCGACAGCACCAACCAATCCGATTGGGGCGGGTTGTTTGCGATGTCGTCGCTGGCGGTGATCCCGGTTTTCGTCTTTTTCGTCTTCTTCCAGCGCCTGCTGATCGAAGGCATCGCCACCACCGGCATGAAACGTTGAGGAGAGCCGTGTCATGGCCAGCCTGACCCTGAACAAAATCGTCAAGCGCTTCGGAAGCCTGCAGGTGATTTCCGATGTCGACCTCTCGGTGGAGAAGGGCGAGTTCGTCGTCTTCGTCGGCCCCTCCGGATGTGGCAAATCGACGCTGTTGCGGATGATCGCGGGGCTGGAGGCGATCTCGGGGGGCGAGTTGCGCATCGGCAGCGAGGTGATGAACGACGTTGCCCCCGCGCAGCGCGGCATTGCGATGGTGTTCCAATCCTACGCGCTCTATCCGCATATGTCTGTGCGTAAGAACATGGCCTTTGCACTGGAGACCGCCGGTCTGCCGAAGCCGGAGGTGGAGGCGCGGGTCAACAAGGCGGCGGCGATTTTGCAGATTCAGAACCTGCTGGACCGCAAGCCGAAGCAACTCTCCGGTGGTCAGCGCCAGCGCGTGGCGATTGGGCGGGCGATTGTGCGCGATCCGCAGATCTTCCTGTTCGACGAGCCGCTGTCCAACCTCGACGCCGAGTTGCGCGTGCAGATGCGCGTCGAGATCGCCAAGCTGCATCGCGAGTTGGGGGCGACGATGATCTACGTCACCCATGATCAGGTCGAGGCGATGACGATGGCCGACAAGATCGTCGTGCTGCGTCTGGGCAAGGTCGAGCAGATCGGCGCACCACTCGATCTCTACAACAATCCGGCAAATCAGTTTGTCGCGGGCTTCATTGGCAGCCCGAAGATGAACTTCCTGGATGCGACATTGCTCAGTTCGGACGAGACCGGCTCGGTGGTGTCGCTGGCGGGGCAATCCTTACGAATTCCGCGCGGTTTGGCTGCAGTGCATGAAGGGCGGGTGCAGCTTGGCATTCGGCCAGAGCACGCGATGCTCTCCAGTGGGGATATCGCGCTGGGGCAGATGGAGATTGTGCTGGTCGAGCATCTCGGCGGCAACACGTTGCTCTATGGCAAGCTGTCGGATGGGCAGACACTGACGGTGCAGGTGGAGGATCAGGCGCGGCTTGGGATGGGTGACACTGTCCAGATCTTCGCCAATGCCGCGCGATGCCATCTGTTTACCGGGGATGGCCGCGCCTTCGCGGCCGTGTGAGACTTCCAGCACTTGCGCGAGGAGGCAGCATGAACTTCGTCACAATCCAGTCGGTCACACCGCATTTCAAGCGTGTCAATGGCAAGACGGTGTGGAGCTTCGTGCGCGTGCGATCCGCCGATGGGATCGTGGGTTGGGGCGAGGCGTCGATCAACGGCAAGGAGGCTGAGATCGGGCAGCAGGCGCGGATCCAGCACGAACGCCTCAGCGGGACGCAGGCTGATGTGGCGAAGGGCATTGCGCCGCTGACGAAGGACAAGGTCGGCTGGGCCGTGGCGTCGGCGATTGATCAGGCGGTCTGGGATATTCTGGCGCGGCTGGCGGGCAAGCCGTTGCGGGATTTGTTGGGGAATAGCAGTCGCGGTGATGTGGAACTCTACGCCAACATCAATCGTGGCACGCTTGATCGCTCTCCATCGGGGTTTGCCGCGACTGCCGAGGTTGCTGTCGCAGCCGGTTTCAGCGCGATCAAAATGGCCCCGTTCGACGACCTCACGCCGGCAATCGCGGCGTCTGCCGAAGGGGCAAAATTGATACATTCCGGGTTGGACCGGATCGCTGCCGCCTATGCCGCCATTGCCGGACGGGCTCGGTTGCAGGTGGATTGCCATTGGCGGTTTACCCCGCAAACCGCAGCCGAGGCACTGCGTGAGGCGACGCGGATTGGCATCACATGGTTCGAATGTCCGCTGCCGGAAACCCAAGCGAATATCCCCGAAATCCGCCGTCTGCGTGGCATCGCCAACGAAGGTGGTGTGCAACTGGCAGGCATGGAGGAAAGCTCCACTTTGGCGGCGTTTTTGCCGTGGGTGGAGGCGTATGACGTGATGATGCCGGATGTGAAATATGCTGGTGGACTCGCGGAGGTGTTCCGGATCGCCGACGCCTTGCAGAGCCATGGCGTTTCGATGTCGCTGCACAACCCGACCGGCTCGGTCTGCCACGCGACCAGCCTGCATGTGACGGCGGCGATGCCGGAGGGGCTGCCGCTGGAGATGCAGTTCGGCGAGACCGATCTGCTGTATGATTTGCCGCGGCCCAAACTGCCCCGCCCGGTGGCCGGTCGCAGCAGAGTGCCAGAAGGTGCCGGGCACGGTGCGGAATTGCGGGTTGATGATTTGACGGTTTGATGCACTGTTTCCACAAAGCCGGGGAGGGCGTGATGGATATGAGCCACCAAAAGCCAACGCGCATCCGCGTGCTGATTGTCGGCATGTTGTTCGTCACCACCGTGATCAACTATCTCGACCGCAGTTCGATCTCGATTGCAGGCCCTTTCATCAGCAAGGAGATGGGGCTGAATTCGGTGCAGCTCGGGCTGGTGTTCTCGGCCTTTGCCTGGGCGTATTCGCCGTTGCAGATTCCCGGCTCGCTGCTGGTCGACAAGCTCAAACCGCGTCTGCTGTATCCGGTGATCATCGCGCTGTGGTCGAGCATGCAGTTGATGCTGGGTTTCGCGGGCGGGCTCTGGCAGCTCTTCGCGTTCCGGCTCGGACTGGGGGCGGCCGAAGCGCCCTCATTTCCGATGAACAACCGCGTCGTCACCTCCTGGCTGCCGGAGCGCGAGCGGGCGATGGCGGTGGGGTCTTATGTCTCGGGGCAATATGTCGGTCTCGCCTTCCTCACCCCCGTGCTGGTCTGGCTGACGCAGGATTATGGCTGGCGGACAATGTTTGCCGTGATCGGCGCGGTGGGCATTCTGTGGGCGCTGTGCTTTTGGTATTTCTACCGCGACCCGGATCGCTCGCAATCGGCCAATGATGCCGAGCGTGATCTGATCCGCCAAGGCGGCGGGCAGGTGGAATGGGTTGGGCGCAAGACCGTCGAAGGTGGTCCGGCCCCGATCAGCGCGAGGAAAGCATTTGCCAATCGCAAACTCTGGGGCCTGCTGATCGCCCATAGCTGCGAGACAGCGGCGAACTGGTTCTTTCTGACCTGGTTCCCGACCTATCTGGTGCAGTATCGCCATATCGCCTTCATCAAGGTGGGGTTCCTGGCGACGCTGCCGTTTCTGGCGGCGTTTGTGGGCGTGCTGCTCTCGGGCTTTGTGTCCGACGCGTTGGTGCGGCGTGGCAATTCGCTGAGCCTCTCGCGCAAGATCCCGATTGTCACCGGGCTCGTGCTGGCCACGTCGATCATCGGGGCGAATTATGTCGACGATCCGAACCTGATCATCATGTTCATGACGCTGGCGTTTTTCGGCAGCGGGTTGGGCGCGATCTCCTGGTCGCTGGTCTCCTCCATCGCGCCGGTGCATCTGGTGGGGCTGGCGAGCGGGGCGTTCAATTTCGTCGGCACCAGCATGGGCATCACCCTGCCGCTGGTGATCGGCTTTCTGGTGCGCAACGGCGATTTCTCGCCCGCGCTGATCTTTGTCGGCAGCATGGCCGGATTGTCGGCATTTTCGTATCTGGTGATCATTGGCGAAGTGAAGCGCGTCGAATAATTGCCAGACAATAAGCAAAACCGAGAGGGGCGTGCCGATGACCAATATGCTTTTCATCATGTCCGACGAGCACAACCGCAAGGTGATGGGCTGTGCTGGGCATGAGATGATCCAGACCCCGAATATGGACGCGCTGGCGGCGCGTGGGGTTCGGTTTACCGACGCCTATTGCAACTCACCGATCTGCGTCCCCTCGCGCGCCAGCTTTGCCACCGGGACTTATCCGCATCAGAACCGGTTCTGGGACAACGCGATCCCGTATAACGGCACGATGACCACCTGGCATCACCGCCTGCGTGAGAGCGGCTGCACCGCGACCTCCATCGGCAAGCTGCATTTCCGCAGCAGTGATGACGATAACGGGTTCACCGAAGAGGTGATGCCGCTGCATGTGGTCGATGGCGAGGGCGATGTGCTGGGTCTGGTGCGCGACCACAACGCGCCGCCGCGCAAGGCCACGCTGCGGATGGCCGAGGAGGCCGGGCCGGGGGATTCGTCCTATCAGCGTTATGACGACCGGATCATCGAGGCCTCGATTGCCTGGCTCCAGCAGCGCGCCGCCGAAAAGGACGGCAAGCCGTGGACGCTGTTCGTCTCGCTGGTCTGCCCGCATTTCCCGCTGGTCTCGCGCGAGGAGTGGTATCGGCTTTATCCCGAGGGCAACGTGCCGTGGCCGAAATTCTACGGCGAGAATGAGCGCCCCCGTCACACTTGGTTGGAGGCGATGCGTCGCACCGCGATCTATGACGAGGCGTTCAACGAGGAGCGGGTGCGGCGGGCGATTTCGGCGTATTTCGGCATGGTCAGCTTCCAGGACGACAATCTGGGCCGCCTGATGAAGGCGCTGGAGGACACCGGGCTGATCGAGACGACGCGGGTGATCTACACCTCCGATCACGGCGACAATCTGGGGGCGCGCGGGCTGTGGGGCAAATCCAACATGTATGAGGATTCGGCGGGGATCCCGATGTTGATGGCTGGCCCGGGCGTACCGCAGGGCGTGGTTTGCCGCGAACCGGTGTCGCTGGTGGATGCCTATCCGACGATTCTGGCCACGATGGGCATTGAGCCCAACGAGGCGGACCGCAAGCTGCCGGGTGCCAATCTGCTCGATGTGGTCAGCGGCAAGGTGGGCGAGCGGACGATCTTGAGCGAATACCATGCGTCAGGATCGGTCTCCGGTGCGTTTATGATCCGGCGCGGCCGACACAAGCTGGTCTATTATGCGGCTGGCCATGCGCCACAATTGTTCGATGTGGTGGCCGATCCGTGGGAGGGCCGTGATCTGGCGCAGGAGCCGGGCTATGCTGGGCTGCTGGCGGATTGCATCGCCGATCTGCGCAAGATTTGCGACCCCGATTCTGTCGACGCGCTGTGCAAGGCCGATCAGGCCAAGCTGATCGCGCATTATGGCGGTTGGGAGAAAATCACCAAGCGCGGCACCTTCGGCCACTCGCCGGTGCCGGGAGACAAGCCGATCTACGCCTGACGAAATCACGGCAAACCCCGGAAAACAAGGGGAAGCCGCTGGGGAGGAAAAGCCTATGTGGAGCAATCATCTGGTTCGTCCGGCCAATAGCCGGTGGATGCGTATCCTGGGCGTCGCCTTTGTGATGTATGTGCTGTCCTATATCGACCGCACCAATATCGCGATGGCAACGCCGTCGATGCGTGCCGAGCTTGGGTTGAGTGCAACGGCGATCGGCTTTGCCACCAGCATGTTCTTCTGGGGCTATATTATTCTGCAAGTCCCAAGTGGGCGTCTTGCCGGGGTGTGGAGCGCCAAGAAGGTTATCACGATCCAACTTGTGATGTGGTGCCTCGCCTCGCTCACCACGGCCTTCGTCACCTCCGAAGCCCAGTTGATGGCCAATCGTCTGCTGCTCGGCCTCGCCGAGGGGGGCGTGTTGACCTGCACCATCGTGCTGATCCGCGCGTGGTTCACCCGCGCGGAGCGGGCACGGGCCAACACGATGTTCCTGCTCAGCCTCGCGGTGGCCCCGGTGATCGGCAACCCGTTGTCCGGCTTTATTTTGGAGCACTCGAACTGGCAGATGATGTTCATCATCGAGGCGGCTCCAGCACTTGTTTGGGGCTTTGTCTGGTGGTGGGCGATCTCGGACAGCCCGCGTGATGTCACGTGGCTCGACCCAGAGGAGAAAGCCAATTTGCTGGCCACGTTGGAGGCCGAGAAGGCATTGGCGGGGCCGCCGAAGGGGCATTGGCTCAGCACGTTGTGGCACCCGGCGGTGCTGCTGCTCGCGCTCTACAATTTCTTGGCGCTGATGGCGGAGTGGGGGGTGAATTTCTGGCTGCCAACCGTGCTGAAGGAGACCGGGCTGAGCATCGGCGTGGTCGGCATGTTGGCGGCGCTGCCCTACGCGCTGGGGATCATCATGATGATCGTGGTCGCACAGCACTCCGACAAAGTGCAGGAGCGCAAATGGCATATGATCATGGCGACCGCTTTCTCGGGCGTGTTTCTGCTGCTGGCGCAGTTCGCTACCGGCGCGTTCGGCGTGTTTGGAACGGTGCTGTTTCTCTGCCTCGCGGTGGGCTCCTTCCTTGGCCGCTTCGGCCCGTTTTGGACGTTGCCGGCTGAGGTGCTGCCGCCAGCTGTCGCCGGAGTTGGGATCGGGTTGATCAACGGGACGGGCAATCTCGGCGGCACTGTGGGGCCGTATTTCTTTGGCGCGGTGCGTGACGCGACCGGCAGCTTCACTCTCGCACTGACCGTGGCGGGCGTGTCGTTGATCTTGGGCAGTTTGGTGGCGGTGCCGATCCAGTCCAAACGGGATCACGCGGCGGTTCCGGCGGAATAGGGATGGGCGAGGGCGGCTCCTGTTGTTCGGGGATCGGCCGGGCGGCTTTGCCCGTTCTGGCGCGCCCGGAAGTGCCGCTTGGGTCGCGGCGTCCGGCCCGGTTGGTGGAGCTATCGGGCGGACGATTTCGGATGGGGACGGACACGCCGATCCTGCCGCAGGATGGTGAGACGCCGTCACGTGAGATGACGCTGCGGCCATTCGGGATGGACCCGTATGCGGTGAGCAATGTGCAGTTCGCCGCATTCGTGGCCGATACCGGTTATGCGACAGAGGCGGAGCGCTTCGGCTGGTCGCTGGTGTTTCGAGGGTTTGTCGAGGCGGTCCGGCCCGAGATGCTGTCGCCCAACGGACCGCCTTGGTGGTGTCGGGTGGAGGGCGCGTGTTGGCGTGCACCGGAAGGGCCGGGTTCCTCGACGGAGGGGCGTGCGGATCATCCGGTGGTGCATGTCTCCTGGAATGATGCGCAGGCCTTTGCCCGATGGGCCGGGGGACGGCTGCCGACCGAGGCCGAGTGGGAATATGCCGCCAGCGGCGGGCGAGAAGGCGCGCGGTTCCCTTGGGGCGAGGCGGAGCCTGATGATGTGGCGTTCCAGCCCTGCAATATCTGGCAGGGAGATTTCCCGCGTCACAACACGGCGGCGGACGGCTATGCAGGCACAGCGCCGGTGGATGCTTTCGCGCCCAACGGGTTCGGGCTGTTCAACATGGTCGGCAATGTGTGGGAATGGACGGCTGAGCCATTCCGCATCCGCTCGCTATCGCGTGACGCCAAGCAGCGCAACGCGGCGAGCCAGACGGAGCGGCAGCGATTGCTCAAGGGCGGCTCGTATCTCTGCCATCGGTCTTACTGCTACCGTTATCGAATTGCAGCGCGGACGGGCGTGAGTGCGGATAGCTCGACCGGGCATGCCGGGTTTCGGCTGGTGTTCGACGCTGTGTGAGGAATGGTTTTCTTATCTGTTCAAGGTGTTTACACTCCTTCAATCAGACGGTCGCAAAGGGCCGCGTGCGAGGGGTGGGGATGATGAATTTGCGCAAGGTGCAACTGCGACTGGACGCGTTGCCGATCCAAGTTGCAATCTCTTGATCCGCGCATCGGGCTCGCAAGCATGACCCTCAGAATCCGGCTCGCTGGCATCGTCGCCATTGTCATCGCCCTGCCTGTCATGGTGAGCTGCGCGGCTTTGGTGTGGCAGCCTGCCATGCCGCCCGTCACGCCACCCAAGGCGGCGCAATTTTCGCCCGAGGTGATCGCGCGCGGTGCTGAAATGGCCGCCATCGGCGATTGCGCGGTCTGCCACACCGCCAGCCACGCGCAGCCTTATGCGGGTGGGCGACGAATTCCGACCCCGTTCGGATTGATCACCGCCACCAACATCACGCCCGATGTCGAGAGCGGCGTCGGCAACTGGTCGGAAGCGGCCTTTCGCCGTGCCATGCGTGATGGTGTCGATGATCAAGGCCGGTTCCTCTACCCGGCGATGCCCTACCCGCATTTCACCCAGGCGACCGACCAGGACATCACGGCGCTCTACGCCTTCCTGATGACCCGCCAGCCAGTCCATGCCGAGATGCCGCCGAATGAACTGCCATTGCCGCTGAAATTACGGCCGGTGATGGCAGGCTGGAATCTGCTGTTCTTCAAGGCGCAGCCATGGCGCGACGATCCCAAGCAATCGGCGGAATGGAATCGCGGTGCCTATCTGGCCACGGCCATCGGTCATTGCGCTGCCTGCCACACCCCGATCAACGCGCTCGGCGGTGAGGTGAGTTCGAAGCCTTATGCGGGGGGTGAGGTTGAGGGATGGGATGCGCCCGCATTGCAGGCGGCGTCGTCCGCTGCCAAGCCGTGGACGGTTGAGGAATTGACCGATTATCTGCGCACCGGTCTGTCGGACCAGCATGGTGCGGCGGGTGGGCCAATGGTGGATGTGACCCGCGAATTGGCGACCGTGCCGGAGCAGGATGTGCGGGCGATTGCCACCTATTTCGTCTCGCAAATGCCGAAATCGCCGACCGTGCCACCAGCCCCCAAGGAGAATGAGAGCGTGGCGGCTGGGAGCGCGGTGTTCGCCGGAGCCTGTGCGGGCTGTCACGCGCCGAATGCGCCGATGGTGCAGCGTGGTGCGCCGTCGCTGGCGTTGAGTTCGGTGGTCAACGCGCCGTCACCGCGTGATGCGATTCAGACGATCCTGCATGGTCTGCCGTGGCGCGAGGGCAAGACCGGCCCCTATATGCCACCCTTCGAGGCGGTCTTGAACAATCAGCAATTGACCGACCTTGTGCGCTATATCCGCGCCCGTTTCAGCGGCGGACCCGCCTGGGCCGATGTGGAAGCGCAGACGCAAAACGCCCGGCAGAACGGAGGCACCTGAACATGATCACCCTCTCGATCAACGGCCACAACCATGATGTGACGGCAGAGCCCGACACTCCTTTGCTCTATGTTCTGCGCGACGATTTGCAGATGAACGGGGCCAAATATGGCTGCGGTCTCGGCCAATGCGGTGCCTGCACGGTGATGATCGACGGACATGCGGCGTTCTCCTGCCTCACCCCCATCGCGCTGCTGCCAGGACGTGCGATCAAGACGATCGAGGGGCTCGGCACCGCGACCTCGCTCAATCCGGTCCAGCGCGCCTTCATTGAAGAGCAGGCCGCACAATGCGGTTATTGCACCGCCGGGATGGTGATGCGGGCGCAGGCCTTGCTGGAGCACAACCCCAATCCGGATGACAACACGATCCGTGACGCGATGATGCCCAATCTCTGCCGCTGCGGCACGCATACCCGCGTGCTCAAAGCGGTCAAGCGAGCGGCGCAATCGATGAATCGAGCCTCGCTGTGAGCGGGGCCCTCTCCCGCCGGGCGCTGTTCGCCCGCAGCGGCGCGCTGGTGGTCTCGTTCGCCCTGATCGACACCGCAAAGGCCCAGAACGTGGCTCCGACGGCGACCGCCGCACCGGCTCCGGTGCTGCCCGGCAGTCTCAACACCACGCCGATGCTGGATTCCTGGATCAAGGTGGATTCGGCTGGGAAGGTGACGGTTTTCACCGGCAAGGCCGAGCTTGGCCAAGGGGTGCGCACCGCGCTGCTGCAGGTGGCCGCTGATCAATTGGAACTGCCACCTGAATCGATCACTTTCATCACCGCCGATACTGGGCTCACCCCGAATGAGGGTTACACGGCTGGCAGCCACTCAATGCCCGATAGCGGAATTGCGCTGTTCAACGCCGCACGTCAGGTGCGCGGATTGCTGCTGCAGGCGGCGTCGGACCAATTCGGCGTGGCGGCTGAGCAACTGACGACCGAGTCCGGTGTGGTGCGTGCGCCGGACGGGCGCAGCGCGAGCTATGGCGCGCTGGCGTCGTCGCTGTCGCTGCATGTCTCGGCGCAGCCTGCGAGCGGGCTGGGTGATCCGAAGAGGTACAAATATATCGGCAAGGCAATGCAGCGCGTCGACTTCCCCGCCAAGGTGACCGGTGGGGCGGCGTTCATTCAGGATATGCGGCCCGAGGGCATGCTGCATGCCCGCGTGATGCGCCAGCCGAGCCCTGGTGCGGAATTGGTCTCGCTCGATATCGCGTCCATTGAGGCGATGCCGGGCGTGGTGAAAGTGGTGCGGCAGGGCAATTTCGTCGCCGTGGTGGCCAAGGGCGAGTGGCAGGTGGTTAAGGCGTGGCGCGCGATGGAGGCCGCTGCGGTCTGGACCGAGACGGCGAGATTGCCGTTGCAGGCGAAACTCGCCGAGACCATCCGTGCGCTCCCGGCCCGCGATATCGAGGTGTTGACCTGGAAGGCACAGGCAGGTGCTCCGGTGAAGCAGCTTCGCGCGCGCTACACCCGTCCGTATCAGATGCACGGCTCGATTGGCCCGTCCTGCGCGCTGGCGGTGTTCAACGATGCAGGGCTGACGGTGTGGACGCACAATCAGGGCGTCTTCCCGCTGCGCACCGCGATCTCGGAATTGCTGCGACTGCCGCAGGAGAAGGTGCGCTGCATTCACGTGCAGGGTTCGGGCTGTTACGGCCATAACGGGGCGGATGATGTTGCCGGTGACGCTGCCCTGATCGCGCGTGCGATGCCGGGGCAGACCATTCGCGTGCAATGGATGCGCGAGCAGGAACACACGGCCGAGCCTTACAGCCCTGCGATGGTGACGGAGGTGTCGGCTTCCCTCGACAGCGAGGGCAATATCGTCGACTGGGATTTCGGCGTCTGGACCAACACGCACAATCGCCGACCGGTGAAGGGCGGGTTGATGCTGCAGAACGCGGCGCTTCCGGAGAAATTGCCGGTGCCGCCGCCGAACCCGGCTCCGATGCCGGAAGGCGACGGGCAGCGCAATTCAAACCCGATCTATGCGTTTCCGAATGCGCATGTGGTCTATCACTTCCTCGCCGACATGCCGCTGCGCATCTCGGCGATGCGCTCGCTGGGTGCCTATCACAACGTGTTCACCATTGAGAGCTTCATGGATGAACTGG
>CAITEF010000120.1 GCA_903891315.1 uncultured Rhodospirillales bacterium
CGCCGTCAAAAACCCGTCATCGCGCGTTGCGTAGGGTGCCAATTCCGCAGGAATTGCTCCAAGGGGTTGGCGTGTTTGGTGCAATTCCTGCGGAATTGACGCCCTACCAAACTGAACCAGACCCTTCGTCGGGCGGAAGTGCTGCGCGTCATCCGCCGCCTCTTGGCCGCATCATGATCCGTCAAGGGCGAAGAACGTGCTCTTGCCCCCCGCGCCACTGCGATGCTCTGATCATCCGCCGTCGAAACAAAGGGAGCCCAAGATGCCGACCGATTCAGCACAATCCGATCCCTCCACCTGGGGCCCCTCCTTTGATGCTGTCACCGCCGCACCGCAGAACCACAAGGTCATTTTCGAAAACGACCGTCTGCGCGTGCTCGAAGTCACCCTGCATCACGAGGAAGAAGAGCCCACCCATCACCACCGCTGGCCGTCCGTCTTCGTGCTCGATCAGGTTGGCGGTCCGATCTACGACCTCACCCCCGAAGGCGAACGCCTGCCGCCCAACCGCGATGTGTTGCGCGCCTTCGAAGCCTGGGACGGCAAGGGCTGTCTGGTGGCACATATGGAACCGCAACCGCTGGGCCGCGTGTTCAACGCGTCCGGCAAGACGGTGCATGGCATTCGGATCGAGATGAAAATCTGAAGGCTGCCAATTCCTCACCCTGACTGTTTGGTCAGGGTGACGTGGGAAAAGCGCCTTGGCCCGCAACAACGATGCGCGACCTCACGGCATATCCGCATTATCCAACCCATCAAGCGCCGCCGATCTAACCCAACATTTCCGCACAACCCCGAATACCGCCCTCCACCAATAGCGGCTGAAGTGCTAATTTCCGTCACTCTCAGCAGTTGTAATGACAATGACACCACAATCCGCTATGCTCCTGTTGTCCATAGGAGCCGCCGCCATGCCCGCCAAGCGCGAGACCCTCAATCTGCGCATCAAGCCGGAGGAGCGCAGCCTGATCGACCGTGCGGCCCATTTGCGCGGGAAAAATCGCACCGATTTCGTGCTTGACGCTGCGCGCGCCGCCGCCGAGGAAGCGCTGCTCGAACAGAGCGTCATCATTGCCAGCCCCCAGGCCTATGCCGATTTCATCGCTCGGCTGGACATAGACCCGCAGCCCAATGAACGCCTGCGCCGGACTCTGCGGACGCAAGCTCCGTGGGAGAAGCCGTGAGCCTTGCCGCACCGGCACCGCTTGCAGCCCATCACGATGTCACGCGGTTCCGCTCCGGTGTTGAGACGCTCGACGTATGGCTGCAACGTCGCGCACTGAAAAACCAAGCCAGCGGGGCATCCCGCACCTTCGTCGTCTGCGAGGGGGCTTGCGTGATGGCCTATTATGCTCTTGCCACCAGCGCAGTGCTCGCCGAAATCGCCCCAGGTCGCTTCCGCCGCAACATGCCCAACCCAATCCCCGTCGTGGTGCTGGGCCGCCTTGCAGTGGATCTGTCAGTTCGCAGCCAAGGGATCGGGCGTGCGCTGGTGCGTGATGCTGCCTTGCGGGTGGTTCAGGCGGCCGATTTGGTGGGCATTCGCGGCATGCTGGTTCACGCGCTGACCGAGGACGCCAAGTCATTCTACGAAAAGGTCGGCTTTGAGCCGTCTCCGCTGGACCCGATGGTCTTGTTGGTAACGCTTACCGACCTCAAAGCAGCCTTCTTTGATGCGGGCGATTAAGGCTGACCCCGCCACTCGCTGCTGGTGTGCGTGATAAAGAACGCCCGATATTCCTCCGACACGCGCGGGGCGAACAATCCAACGGCCACGATCCCCGCCTGTGCGAGCAACAGAACCAAAGCCAGGATCAGGCGGGGAAGGGCCGAAGATTTCATCTCAATACGCCGAATTCGCTGCCACAAACCACAATTCCAGCGTCGCCGCATGGATCACCACCAGCCCGGCGAACACCACCGCCAGCACCAACCCTGATCTGATCCGCCCAAGCCACCCGGCCAGCACCAGCAGAAAGAACGGATTGGTGCCGACAAACCGCGCCAGCGAATGCAGCCCGGTCGCCAGCGGCAACAGCACGCTGGCAGCCAGGATCCAGGCCTCAACGAAGCGGCGCTTGGCCGCCAATCCCACCGCCACCGCCAACCCGATCACCGCCCAGGCGGCGTCGTAGCTCTGGCTGGGGGCTGCTTTCGGGTCGAGCAATTTCCACCAATCCCATTGCCCGAAGCCCTGCTCCAGCATCGCAAACGGGCCGACCCAGTGGCGGTCCCACAAGATCTGCACATGGCTGAACGCCAACGCATCGCCGATCTCGGCATATTGCAGCGCCATGAACAGCGACAAGCCGAGCGGGGCGATCGCCATCGGCAGCAGCGTTTCGGCCAGCAGTTCAACCCGGTCGCCGCGCCGCCGACCCTCCCAAAGATGCAACGCGCGCTCAATGCCGAGCGGCAACAACATGATCACCCCGGTCGGGCGCGTGGCACAGAGCAGCGCGCAGAACACCGCGCAGGCCATCGCCCGGCGTTCGGCCAGCATCAGGCAGGCCAGGAGCAGAAGCAGGGCGAACAGGCTCTCGGTGTAGACCGACGAGAAGAAATAGCCGTAGGGCGACAGCACCAGCAGCGGGATCAACAAACGCGGGTCAAGGCCGGGGCGCGTGCGTTGCGCATAGACGATGGAAGCGAGGATGAAGCCGAGGAAGGTGAGGTTGGAGACCACCATGCCCGCCACCTCCTGGCCGAGCATGCCGTCGGTTTCCGGCATCAGAACAAAGGCGAATTTCACCATCAGCGGATAGAGCGGAAAGAAGGCGAAATGCGGGATCGGCCCGTAATTGGCGAATTCCGCGTTGGCCATGTAGCCCTTCTCGGCGATGCGCAGATACCAGCCGCAATCATACTGGCACATCGCGTCCGCCAGTGCCCCGAATGGCAGTGACAACGCCTTGTAGGCGGCCAGGCGAAGAACCACCGCCAGCACGGCCAGGGCGATCAGCGAGGGGCGCAATGTCATGCGCACGCCCTAGCCTGTGTCCCATGGTTGCGCAATGTCACTTCACTTCATCGGCAAGGCGTGCTGATCTCCTGGTAACGCAAACACAACACCTCAGGGAGGCTACAATGCGTCGCATTTGGTTGATGGCTGGCATGGCGATGATCGCAAGCGTGGGGCTGGCCCGCGCTGGCGAGGTGCGGATTGCCTGCTATTCGGACGGCAATGAATGTGAGGCCACCGAGACTCTCTCGGCAGATTTCATGAAGGCCAATCCGGACATCAAGATCACCATCGACAAGATGCCATTCAAGTCGATCCAGGAGAGCCTGCCGGTGCAGCTCGCCGCGGGGCAAGGGCCGGACATCGTGCGCACGACCGATTTCGGTCCGATCATGAAATACACGCTCGACCTCACCCCGTATCTCAAGGACACGAAATACTGGGAAGACAATTACGGCGGCACGCTCGGTTGGATGCGCAAGGACGCATCGGACAAAGGCATTTACGGCCTGATGACGCAGCTGACGATCTCCGCACCCTTGGTCAACAAGACGCTGTTCGATCAGGCCGGTGTCGCGGTGCCGAAGCAGGGTGCCACCTGGGATGACTGGGCGGCGGCGGTGAAGAAGGTCAAGGAAGCCACCAAGATCAATGCCGGCATGGCATGGGATCGTTCGGGCGCGCGCTTTGCGGGCCCGGCTCTGTCGATGGGTGCGAAGTATTTCGCCGCCGATGGCAGCCCGGCAGTGGTCGATGACGGCTTCAAGGCGATGGCCTCGCGCTATCTGAAATGGGCCGAGGACGGCACGGTCGACAAGGATGTGTGGGTGGCCGCCGGTGGCGGCTATCGCGACGCGTTCGCCGAGTTCGCCAATGGCAAGATCGCGATGTATCTCTCCGGCTCGTGGCAGCTGACCCGTCTGGAGAAGCAGATCGGTGACGGCTTCGAATGGGTGGTGGGTGCTGCCCCTTGCGGCCCCGGCGGCTGCACCGGCATGCCGGGTGGCGCGGGCTTCGTGGCGTTGAAGAACGCGAAGAACCCGGCCGATGTGGCGAAGTTCCTCGACTATCTGGCGCAGGAGAAGGTCTACGCCGATTGGATGGTGATGACCTCCAACGTCCCGGCCAACGTCACGCTGCAGAAGAAGGGCCTGCCCTACAAGCTGTCCAAGGCTGGCACGGCGGCGATCCAGGCATTTGGCCAGAATGCGGCAACCCTCACCCCGCTCGCCTACAAGCTGCAAGGTGACGTGATGAGCCGTCCGATGTTCAACGCGGTGGTGGATCGTGTCAGCCAGGCGATGTCCGGCCAGATCACGCTCGACCAGGCCTATGCCCGCATCACGTCGGACGTGGCCGACGCTGTCGCTGCAAGCAAGAAGTAGTTCGTCCTTTATCGTCATTGCGAGGAGGCACGACGAAGCAACCCAGGATAAATTGGCGGCACTCCCCGGTTGCTTCGTCGCAAACGCTCCTCGCAATGACGAAACGAAGAGCGCAACGACGATTCTAGAAGTAGATGCATGAACCCAATCGCCACCCTCTTCGCCTTCCTGATGAACCTGCCCGAGCGCCCGATGCGGTGGGCGCAGAGCGTGCTCAAGGGGGGGCGTCTGGGCTGGGTGTTCGTCGCCCCGAACCTCGCCGTCTTCGCGCTGTTCACCTTCCTGCCAATCGCCTTCGACATCCATTACGCCGTCACCGGCGGCGTCAATCTGATGCCGGGCGACCGTCCCTATGTTGGCGGTGAGAATTTCGGCTCTCTGCTCGATTGCTCGAACCATTTCGACGCCAATTCCTGCCGACGTGACCTGTTCTGGCACGGCGTGTGGAACACGCTGCGCTTTGTCGTCTTCCAGGTCGGCCTGATGCTCGGCTTCAGCCTGCTGACGGCGATTGTGCTCAACAAGAAGATCATCGGCCGCAGCTTCTTCCGCGCCGCGTTCTTCTATCCGGTGCTGCTCTCCCCGGTGGTCGTTGCCCTGATCTGGAAATGGATCCTCCAACGCGAGGGCCTGCTCAACGCCACCATGATCGGCTCAGGCTTCCAACCGGTGAACTGGCTGCTCGATCAAAACTGGGCCTTCGTTTGGAGTGTCGCCGTCTCGATCTGGGCGCATATGGGCTTCTACACGCTGATCCTGCTCGCGGGCCTGCAAGCCATCCCCGCCGAGATCAACGAAGCCTCGCAGATGGATGCCACGCCCCCCTGGCGGCATTTCCGCCGCATCACGCTGCCCTTGCTGATGCCCAACGTGATGGTCGTCCTCGTTCTTGGCCTGATCCGCGCCGTGCAGGTGTTCGACGAGGTCTATGTGCTCACCGGCGGCGGTCCCGGCTCGGCGACGACCTTCGTGGTGCAATACATCTACAAAACCGGCTTTGCCGATCAGGTCCGGCAATATGGTCTGGCGGCCTCGGCCTCGCTGCTGCTGGCCGGTGTGCTGCTGGTGCTCACCCTGGTGCAGATGAAGGGGTCAAAACGTGGTTGAGATGATCCGTCATCGCGAGCGAAGCGTCGCGATCCATCGAGCCGCAAGTTCGGATCTTCGTCGTCGATGGATTGCCACGGCATCCAAGGATGCCTCGCAATGACGACATTGTTGAAAGCTCGCCGCGCGCGGGTGGGATGGGACTGGACCGATTGGGCCGCCCATATCTACCTCGTGCTCGGCACGCTGGTCATGTTCGGCCCGGTGGTCTGGTTGCTGCTCTCCTCGGTGAAAAGCGAGAGCGGCCTGCAGGCCTTCCCACCCACCATCCTTCCCTACGAACAGGCCAGCGTGAACGTGCCGGATCGCGGTGGCGATCTGAAACTGTTCAAAGTCACCCAGGGCGAACACGCGGGCGAGACGCTTGCCGAAGTGCGCAAGCTCGGCCTGCAATCCCAACTCGTCGATCCGAAGTCGCCGGACACGCTGATCCGGGTGAAGATCGAAGACCGCACCCCGGTGATGCATCTGCACGCCGCCTGGGAGAATTTCACTGAGTTGTTCAGCCAATTCTCCTTCGGGCGGATCGTCTGGAACTCGCTGTTCATCACCGTGGTCGCAACGTTGATCACTTTGCTGCTCAACTCGATGGCCGCCTTCGCGCTGTCGAAATACAAATTCTCCGGCCGCGACCCGGTGTTCATGCTGATGCTCGCCACTTTGATGATCCCGCCAACCATCGTCCTGGTGCCGAACTACCTCATTGCCAGCCAACTGGGCCTCACCGACAGCCCCTGGGGCGTGATTTGGCCTGCGGTGGCCACCCCCACGGGTGTGTTCCTGCTGCGGCAATACATGCTCACCTTGCCAGACGAACTCATCGAAGCCGCGCGGATGGACAATGCGTCGGAGTGGCGGATCTACTGGCGCATCATCCTGCCGCTCTCCTCGCCCGCGCTCGCAGTGCTGGCGATTTTCTCGGTGATGTGGCGCTGGAACGAATTCCTCTGGCCGATGGTGGTGCTCACCCGCTCGGAAAGCTTCACCCTGCCGCTGGCGCTGAACTCGTTCCAGGGCGAGCTGACCACGCAATGGCATTATTTGCTCGCGATGACGGTGCTCACTTTGCTGCCAGTGACGGCGATTTTTGTGGTTCTTCAGAAACATATTGCGCAGGGCATCGCCTCTGCGGGGGTGAAGTGATGGGTGCCTTGTCGCTGCGGGATGTCTGCAAACAATTCAACCAACACAAGGTGATCCACAACGTTTCCTTCGAGGTGCCGGATGGCAGCTTCACCGTGTTTGTCGGCCCCTCGGGCTGCGGCAAATCGACGCTGCTGCGGATGATCTGTGGGCTGGAGAACGTCACCTCCGGCGAAGTCGTCATCGACGGCAATGTCGTCAACGAGGTGCCTGCCGCACGGCGCGGTCTGGCGATGGTGTTCCAGTCCTACGCTCTGTATCCGCACATGTCGGTCTATCAGAACATGGCGTTCGGCCTGGAAAACATCGCCACCCCCAAGGCCGAGATCGAGCGCCGCGTCGCCGAAGCCGCCCGGATGCTGCGGCTGGACACCTATCTCCAACGCAAACCCACCGCCCTGTCCGGCGGTCAGCGCCAGCGCGTGGCGATTGGCCGCGCGATTGTGCGTGAGCCGAAGATCTTCCTGTTCGACGAACCGCTCTCCAATCTCGACGCCGAACTCCGCGTCGACATGCGCGCCGAACTCGCCGCCCTTCATCGCCGCCTTGAATCCACGATGGTCTACGTCACCCATGATCAGGTCGAGGCGATGACGCTCGCCGATCAGATCGTGGTCCTGCGCGCAGGCCGTGTCGAGCAGGTCGGCCATCCGCTCGATCTCTACAATGCGCCGGCCAACAAATTCGTCGCGGGCTTCATCGGCTCGCCGCGGATGAATTTCCTCGAAGGCGTGCTGGCCGAGATCGACGGTGGTTGCGCGGTGGTGGACCTGCCCGGCTTTGGTCTGGTGTGCACGGA
>CAITEF010000121.1 GCA_903891315.1 uncultured Rhodospirillales bacterium
ACCTTGATAGCGGCACGAGAGGAAGACTTCGCCTCCAATCTCCACAAAGGCTGGCGCGAGAGCTACGTCGCAACGGCCGGGCGCGCGGAGGCCGAGCCGGTGCTGGCCCTCTTCCGTGATGCCGTCGTGGGGATGACTGCCGAGCGCATTGAGCATTCGCGCAATACGGCGGAATGCCTGGACCAGATCGCCGACGCAATCGCCGCGCTCCATGGCGAGGTGCGCCCATGAGCGACACACTGACCATCTTGCACGCGCCGTCCCGCCGCCTGACCAAGCTGATCCACGCCGATGGCACAATCGAAGGCTACGACGACGCAAAGACCTTCGATATGGCCGAAGCCGCCATCCAGGATCTGGACCACCTTGGGCGCATCCTGGCGAAGCTGATGAACCGCCCGCACTGCTGCATCGTCCGGGGCGGCATCGCCGACCCGGCGCGCACCTGGGGCGTGCGTCGGCTGCTGCATCGCTGCACACAGACGAGCGACCTTCCGACCATCCGCGACGTCAACCGGCGGTGGATCGGGCTTGATGTGGAAGGCGTGGCGCGCCCTGACGATATCGAGCCCACCGACCTGACCGCTTGCGCGCTGTATGCCGTCGCGCTCCTGCCCGGCGAGTTCCACAACGCGCGTTGCATCGTGCAGGCCACCAGCGGCCACGGGCTGAAGCCGGGCAGTCGGCTCCGCCTCTGGTTCTGGGCAGACCGTCCGCTATCAGGCGCCGAGCTGTCGCACTGGCTCCGCCGGGCGCCAGTCGATAACTGCCTGTTCCGGCCGGCACAGATCACATACACGGCCGCGCCGATCTTCGAGACCGGCCGGGACCACTTGCCCAACCGCATCACGACGCTGCCCGGCAATGACATGGTGATATCACCGTCACCTGAAGCACTTCGCCCGCCCCAGCCTGCCCCGGTTCCGCGCCGTGCCGCGCCAACCACCAAGAACACGGCGGCCGAACGCCTGATGACCGCAGTGTTGCTCAAAGTAGAGACAGCACCCGAAGGCCAGCGTCACCCGCGTCTGAGGGCGGCAGCGCGGACGTTGGGCGGTATCATGGACGAGGCGGGCATCGGCGAGCAGGAGGCCGAGAAAGCCCTTTACGATGCCGTCCAGCGGGCTGGTGGTGCTGCTGTTGACGAACTCAATGCACGGCTGACGATCGCCTGGGGACTGGCCAAAGGCCGCGCGGCGCCTTTGCAAATCGGGGGCCGCGCATGATGGACGCCATCAATCTGGACATCCCCGCCACGGTTGCGCGCATGGCCAGTCTTTCCGAACTGGCATACGCCCAGCAACGCAAGGAAGTGGCCAAGCGGTTGGGCGTTCCCGTCACCGCACTCGATACCGAGGTGAAGCGGGCTCGCAAGTCGCTTATGGCTTCTGAGGCTAAGGAATCAATGGATGCGGACACCGCTGCGATCACTGACGCCGTTGTAGAGATGAATGCAAAATATATTCTGGCCAATGAGGCAGGAAAAGCCGTCATTCTAAAGCCTGGATACGATATGGCTCTGCATCGCCGTTACTATGACCGCCTGACGACGAGAGATCTGCAAACGCTTTATCTGAACGACCGCATCGAAGTTGGCGCCGACGACAACGGTAGGCCAATCGTGCGCAGCGTCGCTGATGTGTGGCTGCGCCACCGTGACCGCCGGCAATACATCGAAGGCGTAGTGTTTGACCCGTCCACGACCACCCCGCGCCCTGGTGTGTTGAACCTTTGGGAAGGGTTCGCAGTCCAGCCGGCCAAGGGCGACTGGTCACTGATGCGAGATCACATCGGCAAGATCGTGTGCGACGGCAACTATGAGCACTTGCATTACCTGCTGCGGTGGATTGCGCGCCTGTTCCAATACCCTGGCAAGCAGGGCGAAGTCGCCGTGGTCATGAGGGGGCTGGAAGGCTGCGGCAAGGGCATCGTGGCCCGCGCCATCCTTAAGATCACTGGCCAACATGGCATCGCCGTGAGCAACCCGAAGCACCTGGTCGGGAATTTCAACGGACACTTACGGGATGCCATCTTCCTTTTCGCAGACGAGGCGTTCTTTGCAGGCGACAAGGCCAGCATCGGGACTCTAAAAAGCCTTATCACAGAACCGTATCTGACAATCGAAGCCAAGTTTATGAACGCGGTGCAACAACCCAACTTCCTGCACGTTATGATGGCGAGTAATGAGGATTGGGCGGTGCCGGCATCTGCCGAGGCTCGGCGGTATTTTGTTCTGGACGTGTCTGGATTTAAAATCGGCGACCATAAATACTTCGCTGCAATCCAAGATCAGATGGAGGCGGGCGGATATGAAGCCATGCTTTACGACATGTTGAACATGGATCTATCCGCGTTCAACGTCCGAGCCGTGCCCGTCACAGCCGGGCTAAAAAACCAGCGCGCCTTGAGCCTCCCAACACCGGAAGCGTGGTGGAAAGACTGTCTGGAGCGCGGATACGTGTTCAAATCGAAGCTGGGGCTTGAGGACCATTTTGCCAAATGGTGCGAGGTGGTCTCAACGGAATTGCTGTTCGACAGCTATATGGAATTCGCCACCGCCCGGCGCGAGCACCACCCGCTGAGCCGGGAAACGCTGGGAAAGTTTATCCGGCGCATGGGAGGATGCCCAAAGCGCCCTTCGAATTTTCCAGTCGGCGAGCACATCATTGATGCGCCTACGCCCTTCGGAACAACCCGGACCGCAAAGCCTGTTATCGAGCCACGCCCCCCCGGTTATCATCTTGGTTCATTGGATGACGCGCGGATTGCATTCGAAGCTGAAGCAGGACTGGCGGTTGATTGGGGGGGGACGGACGACGATCAGGCAAACGACCTCTGTCAGGGTTAGGCGAGGCTGACAGGGTCAAGATGGCAACCCTGACGCTTGCAAACCCGCAGAAAACCTGGGCGCGTCAGGGTTGTCAGTGTTGGCAGGGAGCTTTTTTCAAAATCGCTAATGAGTGGGGGGGGGGTATATACAATTCACTTCAAAAACCCTCATCTCGAAACCCTTCTCACATTGTTTTTTTATCCCTGACAACCCTGACAACCCTGACAAAGCTAGGAAACTCTAGGGCTTCAGCGTGTCAGGGTTGATTGAAAATCTTTCCCCTACCCTGACCCCCCTTACAGACCAGGGAAGCCAACTTTCCGGCCAAAATCACTCGCCGCCGAACAGACCGACCGCCTCGCCGAATGCTTCCGCAACCGCGTCGCGCCGGATCTGCGCCGCCCCGCTAGAGCACCCTGACAAAGCCTGAAACTGATTAGTTATCATCTGACATGAGCGTTTTATATCTAGACAAATCAACGCGCTATTTCCTTTATTCTTGAAGGTGTCCGCACTGTGTCCGCATATTGGCGGCATGAAGCGATTGAAACCATATAGCCGGCCGGTTGCGGTGGCATCGATAGACGGTCGGAGCCGTGAAGCGGTGATGCTTCGCAAGGCCCGCGCCGCCCTGACGGCGCACGTGGGAGGCAACCCCTCGGCAACGCAACGCGCACTGATCGACCACGCAACGATGCTGACGCTGCACCTTCACATGCTTGACGAAAAGGCACTGAGGGCGGCCGGCGTGATGACAGAGCACGACTCGCGGACCTACCTCGCCTGGAACAACAGCCTCACCCGGACCTTACGGGAACTCGGCCTGAAGGGGGCACCCGAAAAGGTGCCCAGCCTGGCCGACATCATGGCCCGCCCCTCATCCCCCATCGCCGCCGAATAGAGGAACCCGCCCCATGTCCGAAACCGTCTATGCCCACTTCACCGGCGCCGAACACCGCCCATCGGTGGACGTTCCCGCCGCCACGGTCCCGCGCCTCACCCGCGCCCAGCTCGAAGCAGCGGTGGCCGGACACTTCGCCGCCGGACCCGCCACGGCGGACGTCATCGCCACGCTGTGTCACCTCGGCGCCGCCCTGGACGGGCTGGACGCCAAGCGAGATCCGGACGGGGCGCTATCGGCAGCAGATGCCCTCTCTTTCGAAACCTACGCCGAACGAATTCCGCCGTTGCTGCGCCGCCTCGGCATCTATCCCGTCGCCTGAACCATTAACGAAATATTTGAAAGTCAAACATCATGAGCACCTCCGCCGCCGTCCGCGAAATCCAGGCCATCCAGGCCGCCCAGCGCGACGTTTCGCGCTACGTCACCCCCGTGTTGGCCTGCGACAGCGCAGCGGGCGTCTACAAGGCCGCTCTGGCCGAGCTTGGGCATGATGTATCGGAGGTTCATCCCTCTGGTCTTCGGGCCGTTTGGGAAGCCTTGCGTCAGGGTGGCAAACTATCCCCCGATCGCCGCCGGATCGCCGCCGACAGCAGCAGCGGCGCAGGTTTCCGCAGCCGCTTTCCCGACGCCGCGAAGATCAAGGCGATTTGACCGATGGGAGTTCTGTCCGCACTCAAACCGTCCCCGGCCTTGTCCCCCGAGCGCGCCGCCCTCGCCGCTGCCGTTGCGGCAGCACGTGAAAGCCGCGAGACCTTTGCCGCGTTGGAGACAGCCCACGGGCGAGCCCGGCAAGAGCGCTGGGCGGCTGACGCTGCCGCAGAAGCCGCACAGGCTGCCGTGGATCAATCAGCGCGGGCTGCGGTGCAGCACATGGTGGACACGGCCCTCGGCTCGGCCGGCACCCCACCCATGACGCCGCGCGAGGCGCGTGCGGCACTGGCCGAGGCGCAGGAACACGCGGAGCTTTGCGTATCGACCTTCCGGACGCTGGATGGTCGCTTGGCCGAAGCTTCCAGCGAAGTGCGGCAGCACGCGGACCGTCTGCCGGCAAAGGTCGCCGCCGTCATCGGCGCATCGCCTGAACTTGCGGACCTGATCGCCAAGGTTGAGCACCATCAGCGTGAAATGATCCGGCTTGGCCTTGCGCTGGAGGGTCTGATGGTGCCCGACGAGCGTGAACCGAATGGCGCCATGTCTCCGCTGGGCCGCGTGAAAAACCGGATGTTGCTGCCGCCGCTGAGTTGGGATCTGGCGTGCGCCCCCGACCGCATTCCGACGGTGCGGCCTGACTGGGAAGCCGCCGCCCGCGCGCTGGAATCGGATGCGCGCGCGCCGTTGCCGAAGGTGTGACCATGGCGAGTATCACAGGCGGCGACAAACTGGCAGCCCGGTTGCGGGAGATCGCCGAGCGGCTGAAGACCGGGACGGAGGTGCGCGCCGGTTTCCTGGAAGGGGCGACCTACCCGGACGGCACGCCCGTGGCCACCGTGGCGGCTGTGCAGGAATGGGGCGCCCCGTCGAAGGGCATCCCGCCTCGTCCGTTCTTTCGCAAAGTAATCAAGGGCGAGGACGCGAAAACCTGGGGGCCAACGCTCAATGCCCTGCTGAAACAGACCGACATGGACGCGGCCCGCGCTCTCGACACGCTGGGGCAGGTGATCGTGGGCCAGATTAAGCAATCGATCAAAGACACAAGCAGCCCGCCAAACGCGCCGAGCACTATCGCGCGAAAGGGTTTCAACAAGCCACTGATCGACACTGCAGTGATGCTCAATTCCGTGGACCATGAAGTGAAATGAATGCCGCCACCATCCTTGACGCGATGGATCACCCGCAGGTGTTCGGCCCCCATTTCCGGGGCGATACCTGGCGGGCGTGGCGCGTGTTCCTGGCGGCCCTGTTCGCGTTGCCCATGGATGATGATGCGCTGGCCTTGTATCGGCACCACACGGGCCGCACAGAGGCTCCTACAGCGCCGTTTACCGAGGCGGAGCTTGTAGTGGGCAGGCGCGGTGGCAAGTCCCGCGTGCTGGCCCTGATCGCTGTATTTTTGGCTTGCTTCCGAGACTACGCGCCGTTCCTCGCCCCCGGTGAAGTGGCGACCGTGGCAGTCATTGCGGCGGATCGGAAACAGGCTCGGACAATCTTCCGCTACATCACCGGATTGCTTCGCGCGGTACCTGCCCTGGCCGCGATGATCGATGAAGAAACCGCCGAGACGATCACGCTGAACAATCGCGTGGTCATCGAGATCGTGACCGCTTCGTTCCGGGTGACGCGCGGATACACTTTCGCGGCGGTGCTGGCCGATGAGACCGCATTCTGGCGTGATGACACTTCGGCAAATCCTGATGTCGAAATCTTCCGCGCCTTGCGCCCTGGCATGTCATCGATACCCGGTGCCGTGCTGTTGAACGCCTCCAGCCCGTACCGCCGCGCTGGTCTGTTGTGGACCACGTTCCAGCGGCATTTCGGGAAGGATGATGCGCGGGTGCTGGTCTGGAAGGCATCAACGGCCGAGATGAACCCGGCTGTCGATCCGGCCATCATCGCCGAGGCGTATGAGGATGATCCGGAAGCCGCCGCGTCCGAGTATGGCGGCGAGTTCCGGTCTGACATTGCCGACTTTGTGTCCCGCGCCATTGTCGAAGCGTGCATCGAACCGGGCTGTCACGAACGCCCGCCAGCTCGCGCGACGGGACGCCGGTATGTGGCCTTTATTGATGCGGCGGGCGGGTCCGGAACCGACAGCATGACCTGCGCCATTGCCCATCTTGACGACGGCATGCCCGTTCTCGACGCGGTGCGCGAACGCCGGCCGCCGTTCTCGCCTGATGACGCGACAGCCGAGTTTGCCGCGCTGCTGAAATCCTACGGCGTGACCACGGCCGAAAGCGACCGCTGGGGCGGCGATTGGGTTGGCGAGGCATTCCGCAAGCACGGAATCACCGTCAAACCGAGCGCGAAGCCCAAGGCTGATCTTTACCGCGAGATGCTGCCCATGTTGAACGCGCATCGCTGCGAGTTGCTGGACGTGCCCCGCCTGGTGGCCCAGCTCTGCGCCCTGGAACGGCGCACGGCACGCGGCGGACGGGACAGCATCGACCACCCCCCGTCCGGACACGACGACGTGGCCAATGCTGCGGCCGGCGTGTTGGTCATGGTCGGCTCTGGCCCCCAGCCCATGCGGATCAACCCCGAAGCCGCCGCGCGTGTCGCAGCCGCAATCAGGCGGCCCCTGCGATGATCCCCGTGGAGTTTATAGGCCGCGCCCGCACGATCCATGCCGCGCTGGTGGCCGACAATGCGACTGCCATCGCGGCAATCGACCGCATCACTGTGCCGCTTTCGCAACGGTGCCGCCTGGGGCAGACGCCCAGCCCCCTGGCCTTCGAACGGGTTGCCAAAGCTTGGCGCCAACACGTGCCGGATGCCGGACGGCTTGGCCTGAAGATCCGCCAAGGTCGGATGAGCCTGTCAGTGATTGAGACCCGCGCCGTGACGGCGGGTTTTCGTTTTGAAGATTGGGGCCACGACCGCACCGAAGCAGCGATGGCGCTGCAACGGATCACCGTGGATGTCGCTGCGACACGGTTCACGTGCACAGCCGCCACCGTTGCCTGTGTCCCGCTGCGGGCGCTGGCGCGGCGGGTGCAGCATGGGTGGGATAACACGCAAGAGGCAATCCGGGCCGATCTGGTGGCCCTGGCGGATCATCGAGCGGCGCACCCGATGCAGATGGGTGTATTCGGCGTTGCGACCGATGCCGGGCGCTGGGTTGGGGAAACCGCTGAGATAGAGGAGGGCGGACAGCCGGTGGAGATTTGGGCCGTCAGGACGTTCATCTGTGATGGGATGGTGGCCGGGTGCGATGTTGAGCATCTGACCGGCTTATGCCTATCCTCCTGAATGTGGCCATTCGGAAAACGCGCCAAAGTCTCGCCTGCATTGCTGGAGATGCCGCAGCGCATCCCCACGGTGAAGTTTGACCCTGGGCGCGTTACTCCAGCCGTTGAAGCCTGCATACTTTCAACGCTCAAAAGCATTCCCGAGTTATCTGGAGAACTCGCTGTTAGATTATATGGAGCTGCTATTGAATCTGTGAGATCTGGCAGGGATCTGAAAGTTTTACGCGATTCATTGACTGACATTGGTTTAAGCCAAAAGGAGGCATCTGAAATTGCTCTTTTTGTCAATAATAGAGCTAGTTCAGTCATTCAGCGAGAGGAGCAAATAAGTGGTAACATCAAAAATGCAATCTGGATGCATTCTGGTGCACCTTGTGTATTACGTCCCAAACATTCAACGCGATCTGAAAGTAACCGCAATGCCGATCATATTTCCGTTGACGGCAAGCAATATGACGTCGCCAAGGGTATGTTGATACGAGGCAAATGCGTCTGGCCCGGTGAAGAACTAGGATGCAAATGCTTTTCCCGGCCAGTGCTTCCGGCTTTTAAGTGAGCGACTGACGGCGCAAGCAGGCTTACGAGGCGTTGCACCCGGAGACGCGGCATGGCGTGAACCAGCATTCGAGCAGTCGCCAACTTGGCGACTCCTCCTCACGATTCACTTCCGACACCGCAGCCCGCACCGGCCAATCAGAACGCGCCGTGCAACGCGCGCGCCAAGCGACCAACACTTGCCCTCACACCAGCCGCACCACCACCCGCTCACGCCCCGCCGCCGTGCCGCCGAGAGATAGTCGAAAAGAGATCGACAACCTCCAAAGCTATCCGTCGCAGGTCATCGTCTGACCAGCTATCAAGAGATTGCGACGATGTGCCATGAGGAGCTATTTCATCGCTCAATATCCAAAATCTTTCTTGTATGTCGTCCCAAGGAAATTTTTCTGGCCGCAGCAGCACTAAATCGTGCCAATAGGCTTCCCTCAATCTTTCCTTAAGTGGTTTGTTGCTGGCAGATAACACTCTGGCTGCACGATAGAATACTTCCCACGCCCTGCTGGAATCCATTTTCTTTATCCCTTCCTCAACCGCACCCCAGCCCCACCCCCATTCTCCGCGATGAACTCGACGCCGGCCGCCTCTAGCGCGGAGCGTATCGCGGCGAGGGTGCGCTGCTGTGCAGACCCCTCGCCCAGCTCCAGCCGTGCAATAGTCCGCTTTGGTATTTCACTGGCCGCAGCAAGCTGGTCCTGCGACCAGCCGAGCAATGCCCGCGCCGCACGAACCTGTGCCGGAAGAATGGCAATTTTAATGACGTTTTCAGTTGCAGGCATGTGCGTTAGATGACATTTCTAATGCCGTTCCACAAGGAACAAAGGCCGTGACCCGGCCAGCCTAAACATCACCCCATCTGAAGGAACGAAAATCGTGAACGATTCTTCGAACGCCACCGGCTTGCCTGGCGTCACCCCATCCCGTCGCGGCCTGCTGGCGACCGTGGCCGCATTGGCCACCATCAGCGCCACCAAGGCGGCCAGCGCCTCGCCAGTGGCCATAGGCGAGGCCGGAGCACCACATACCGACGCCGAGCTGATCCGCATGTGTGATGCGCTGTTGGCCTTCAGCGCGGAGACGGATCTCCTGTGCGACGAGCAAGAGGCACTGCCCTTCTCCTGCCCTGCGCGCCACGCCCTCGAACAGGCAATAGCAACGCGGGTGCACGGTCCCGGCGGCCACCACGACCAGCGCGCCGCCATCGCCATGACACCCGCCAAGACTATCGACGGATTCAGGGCCAAGGCCACGCTGGTGCGGATGTGGAATTACGACGGAGACGGCTATCAGGACCGCTTCAGCGATATGGCGGTTGCGTCGTCGCTGGCGAATGATCTGCTGGGGCTGCCGACCGTCTGGCGTGATGAACAAGAAAATGGCGACGAGATGCTGGCTACGGGAGACGAGGCATGACCGAGAACACCACGAAGCCCCAGCCTTCGCCGCTGGCTATCAAACGGCGCGCCATGAAGGCCGAACGCGCCGCACGCCAAGCCGAACTGAGGGCCGAGCGAGAGGCGGCCGAGGCGCTGGCGCCTCCGCCCCAGCCGCCCATGACACCCGCCGAACAGGCGGCCGAGGACAATCTCCTCCGGCTCATGCGGAAGGCGGTTGAACACTTCGAGAAGCGCAACCTCTATAACGCGGTCTGGCTCGCCAATCAGGCAGCACGTGGCCAAGGGCCGCTGGTGGAGCATTTCGCCGAGCTGGGCCGCCGGTTCAGCCATCTGGTGGGGGCGCCGCTGCCGACCAAGCGCCAGACGGATCTGGCCGTGATCATTGGAG
>CAITEF010000122.1 GCA_903891315.1 uncultured Rhodospirillales bacterium
CGCAGGCCGAGATTTTCGTTCGTCAGCGAGACGATCTGCAGATCGACGCCGAATTTCTTGGCGAAATCCTGCGTGGTCAGCATCAGAATGAAACCGGCATCGCTCTTCGGCTCGATCACTCCGTGCCGCCACGGATCGGCCATCACAGGTGCCGTCGCCAGCAGCATGCCAAGCGCCAAAGCGCCAATCTTCTCGATGTTCGCCATCTCTCCCTCCTCGCTGCCTGCGGCCGCGTTTCTTATAGGCCGCGCCTCACGGGCTTACGGTGATCAATTGCTAAATAAGCCAGGGTGCACGCGCTGACCAGTGAGTATGCGTGAGCAGAATGAACCGGGCAGCGGCGCGATGTCCATTGCTGCGCGAACCGGTTGCCGGTTAACCGAATTTTTGCCGATTTCCGGCAAGCTGCGCTGCATGCTGCTCATCATCCTCGCCCTCTCGATCTTCCTGGCCGCTGGCCTCGCGATTCGGTTGTCCCACACCAACCATCTTGTGCGCGTGGCACAGGAAAGGTTCGAAGCGGCGCAGGCCGCCGACACGCAAATGACCAGGGCGCTGCAATTGCTCTCGCACGAGTTGCATGCACTCGCCCTCGGCCTGCGCGGCAATGTCGATCGGCTGGCGCGGGAAGGCTCGCCCTCGGCTGGTCCGCTCGCAGCCCTGGTGGCGCAGTTGGACCATGTGGCAGGCGAGATGGCCGGACAATTGATGACGGAGGATCAGCCGCGCCATCTGTCCTGCGAGCTGGTCTCGCTCGATGCGCTGGTGGCGGAATCGGTCCTTGCCTTGCAGGCATCCATCGCGCCGGGCCGTCGCCATGTCCGGGTCGCCGGGCCCGAGGGTGAGTCGGCCACCATCTGGGCCGATCCGCGCGCGCTGCGTCTGGTGCTGGCGCGCGTGTTGGGTGAGGCGGTGCGGTCATCGGCGCAGGATGACTGGATCGAGATCGGATGGAGCGCCGACGAATCAGGGCTGGTTTTGCATGTGGCCGATGAGGGAACCGGCGCTGTCTGGCCCTCCGCCGCCGCAGCCCCACGTGACAGTCGGGGGATCGGCCTGCGTCTGTCGTTGGCCCGTGCGCTGGTCGAAGCGCATGGCGGCACGCTGCAGGTGGAGGCACGGATTCAGGTCGGCACGCGGGTGGTGATCACCCTCCCGCCGATCAGCTTGCGCCAGACCGCACCGAATGGGATTGGCTTTGGGGGCGAGCGCGCCCATATCGCTGCTGCATAGGCAGGAGCGATATTCAATGCGGTTGGCGGGAGTGCGGACACGATCCGCGACGTTGCGCCATCGGGCGCTGATGGTTGCGGTTCGAGCGATCAGTGTTCTGGTGCTGGCGGCTTCAATCGGAGAGCGTCCGGTGTGGGCGGCGGAGGCGGTGCAGCATCTGCAACTCGACCGTTTCAGCCGCAGCTACGACGTGCATGACGATCTCACCTATGTCGAGACCATCCGCCAGGATGCAACGCTGCTGACCCGGCGCGGCATTGCGGCCGGTGAGCGCGAAACGATGGATTTCTATCCGAAATCGCAATCGCTTGAACTGGTTGAAGCCTGGGTGGACCTGCCCGACGGCGCGCGACTGCCGGTTGACCCCTCTGCGATCTTCACCCGCCCATCGCAGGAATCGCAGTCGGCCCCCGGCTTCAGTGACAGCCAGACCACCACCGTGGTCTTCCCGCAGCTTCGCGAAGGCAGCCATACGCATGTCGTCTGGAAGCTGACACAGAAGACACCACCGCTGATCGGCCTGCAGATCACCGCAGTCGTGCCGGAGGAGTGGACGGTCAGCGAGATGGTGGTCGAGATCAAGGCCCCAGAATCCGTGCCGCTGCATTATGCGCGGCGCGGCGGCTTCGCGGTGGAAGACAATCTCGACCATGGCGTGCGTAAGATCCGCGCCTATATCGCCACCCAGATCGGCACCGAGCCGGAACGCAACGCGGTCTCGCCGCTGGATTTCCAGCCTTTGTTCCTCGTCACCAGCCAGCCCAATTTGGAGGCTCTGGGAGCGGTCTATTACAGCCAATCGCATGATCGTTCAAAGCCAACCCCGAAGATCGAAGCCCTCGCCGCTCAGATCGCAGGCGACCGCACCGGGCTGGAGGCCGCGAAGGCGATCTACAACTGGGTGGCGCTCAACATCCGCTATGTTGCGATCTATCTCGACGAGAACGATGGCTGGGTGCCGCATCCGGCGGAGGACGTGCTGGCGCGCGGCTATGGTGATTGCAAGGATCACGTCGCCATCATGCAGGCTTTGCTCGCCGCGCGCGGGATCGAGGCGCAACCGGCGCTGATCGACTGGGGCAAACACTTCGCCGAATTGCCGCTTTGGGTCAGCCAGTTCAACCACGCGATTATCTATCTGCCGGACTACAATCGCTTCCTCAACCCGACCAACCCTTATGCTCGCTTCGACGCGCTGGACCCGACTTTGTCGGGCAAGCTGGTGGCGATCGCCAGCGAAAAGGGCCGTGTGTCGCACACCCCGATGCTGCGACCGGAGGACAATCTCTACAAATTCAACGCCGATATCCGCGTCGATGCCGAAGGCACCATCGAGGGGAAGGCCGCGATTTCGATGTCGGCCTACAGCGAGGCGAGTTTCCGTTCCGCCGTCGCCAATGCCGTCTCACCGGAGGATCTGGCCGAGCAATTGCTGCGTGGCATGCCCGAGGGCGGGTTCGGCCGCTACATCACCTCGGCCCCGCGCGACCTGACCCAGCCCTTTGCCATCGAGGCACGCTGGCGCAGCCGCCACGGCACCGCCGCCTGCTGCGCGAGTGCTGCCTTGCCGGTGCCGCTCGGGCTGGATATTGCCCGCCCCGCGCTGCTGCGGACCTATCTTACCCGCGACGGCGAGAGGCGGCACCCAGCCTCGGTCTCGGCCAAGGATTTGAACTGGAGCGAGACGATCCATCTGCCCGCGGGCCAACGCCCGGTCGCTGTGCCGCATGATCTCACTGTCGAAAACGCGGTCGGCTTCTACCGCGCGCATTACGCCGTCATTGATGGCGGCGTGCAGGTCGAGCGGCGCTTGGTGGTCAATCGCACTGTGATCCAACCCAGCGAGGTTACCGCATTGGAGACGCTGATTTACACAGCGCTGGACGATGTGCGGGCGACAGTGTCGGTGGCACCGGCGGCGCAGAACTAGAGCACGGTCCGACCGATCGGAATCGATCGGGCGTTGCTCTAAAGCGTGATGACTTTAGGTCGAAGCTTGTCTATCTCAACTCGTCATTGCTGCGCTTCGCTTGCAATGACGCGGTGATATTGGTTCAAGCGACGCTCATCGCGTTCTGATTCAGTCGCGGATCAGCTTCACCCGCTTGCCGTCCACGCCCAAGGCCAGCTTCCCGGCCTTGAGTGCCAGGGCGTCATTGCCGAACACGTCCGCCCGCCAGCCAGTCAGGCTCGGCAGGTCTGGATTGTCCTCACCCGCCAGCCGGTCGATCTCTTCCGAATTGGCCACCAGCTTGGGGGCGACATGGAATTGCTCACATTTCGCAGCCAGCAGAACCTTGAGCAGCGAGACCAAAGCCGGTGACGGCTTCGGCCCATCGCGATGCGCGGGCAGAGCGGGCAGGGCGTCATCTGGCAGCGCCTTGGCCTCCGCCACAGCCGCCAGCAGCGAGGCCCCGGTCTTGCCCTCGGCAAATCCGCGCGTGATGCCGCGCGCGCGGGCCAGCAATTCGGGGTCGGTGGGTGCGGTGGCCGCCAATTCGAGCAGCGCCTCATCCTTCAGCATACGCTGACGCGGAATATTCGAGCGCTGTGCCTCGCGCTCACGCCACGCCGTCAGCGCGCGCAGGATGCCGAGCATGCGGCGATTGTTGGTGCGCGGGCGCAGCTTCTCCCACAGCGTCTCCGGATTTGCGCGATAGGTGTTCACATCGGCGAGCACGCCCATTTCCTCGGCGACCCATTCCAGCCGACCATCCTTCTCCAGCCGTGCGCTCAGCTTCTCATAGGCGCGGCGCAAATGTGTCACATCGGCGGCGGCATAGGTGATCTGGGCGGGCGAGAGCGGGCGGGCCGCCCAGTCGCTGAAGCGATGCGCCTTGTCGATCATCCCGCCGGTGAGGCTGGAGACCAGCGCGTCATAGCCCACCTGATCGCCGAATCCGGCCACCATGCCGGCAATCTGGGTGTCGAACAGCGGGCGCGGCACGTCGCCGAACAGCAACACGAAGATTTCGATGTCTTGGCGCGCGGCGTGGAACACCTTCATCACGTTGGTGTCGGCCAGCAGCGCGCCGATTGGGGCAAGGTCGATGCCCGGTGCCAAGGTGTCGATCACCGCCACCTCGGTGTCGCTGGCGAGCTGCACGACGCAGAGTTCCGGCCAATAGGTCCGCTCGCGCATGAACTCGGTATCGACCGTCACGAAGGTCTCGCCGCGCAATCTCTCGCACAGTGCGGCCAATGGCGCGGTTTCAGTGATCAGTTGAGGCTGCGGAAACTCCGCGCGGGAAGGACGGGGCATCCCTTCCTCTTACACACGATATCGTTGTGCCGGAAGCGGGCACGGCTTCCATTCTCCGCTCGCGCTTGACACATCCGGTCTGCGTCGGCTTCCTGCCGCCCTCGTCTCGCTCGCGCCTACGGCCATGGAACAATGATCATGCACGCCTATCGCACCCACACCTGCGGCGCGCTCCGC
>CAITEF010000123.1 GCA_903891315.1 uncultured Rhodospirillales bacterium
CAGCTCCCACGACATTTTTGGTCCGTTGGTGAAGCGGTCCGGGTCGAAATAGGTGAAGGTGAGGCCCGCATTGTTCACCAGGATGTCGATCCCGCCGAACTTCGCCTGCGTCTCAGCGATCAGCTGATCACAAACCGCAGGCTGGCGCAGATCCATCGCCAAACAATGCAGATTGCCTGCGTGTTCGCCTGCGTCGCGGATCATCTCCGGGATGTCGGTGTCGATATGTCCCACCGCGACAACGCGACGCCCGGTCTGTAGCAGACCGAGCGCCATTGCCTTGCCGAGACCACGCAGACCGCCAGTGACGATTGCGATTTCAGACATCTTGCCTCAGCCCCCCATCGGATAATGCACGTCGCCGGTCTTGAACGCAGGCGGATGCAGGATGACTTCGCGTGACGGGTCGGCGAATTGCTCGTAGCCCTTCCCCTGTGCACCGCGGAACTGGACGGTGAGCATCTGCGGACGATCCCACTCGCCATCCTCGCCAAACTTGATGTCGCCGACGATGGTCTTGAACGTCGCCTGATGCATGAACTTGGCGAGTTTCTCGGAATCAGTGCCTTTGATGCCTTCCACCGCCTGCTGCAGGATCTCCATCGTGCAATAGGCGAACGGGCAGGAATAATAGCCGAGCGGATCAACACCCGAGGTCTTGGCCAGCGGCTGATACTTGTCGAGCAGCCCCTTCACGCGGGGGAATTTCGCGTCTGCTGCCGGGCAATACAGCTCGTAGCTCACGACGTCGTTCATCAGATCGCCCAGGTCGCCCTTCAGCGAGGCCGACTGCGTGCCGACCATGCCGCCGCCGAACAGCTTCGGCTTGAAGCCGAGTTCGTGGGCTGCACGGATCAGACCGGCAGAGTCCACAGGATAGGAGCCGATATAGACGAGGTCCGGGTTGGACGAGGCGATGCCACGGATCACCGGGCCAAAATCGACGGTCGAAGGCGGATAGGTGCGGTCATAGACGATCTTCAGACCACGACGCTTTGCCTGATCGCGTGCACCTTCCACGGCGGCCTTGGAGAATTCGGCATCCGCGCCGACGAGGGCCACGGTGGTCGGCTTCGGGTTCATCGAGGCGGCAGCGTCGAAGAAGCCTTCGGAGATCGATTCCTTGCCGAGCGGGCCATAGGGCATGGTTTGGAAATAACGGTCGTAGTGGAATTTCTCGTTCACGGTCAGCGCGAACATGGCGAGCACCATCTGGCCACGCTCCATCGCCACCGGCATCGCGGGTGCGGTGAGGTTGGTGCCGTTGGTGACGATGAGATCGACTTTGTCCACGTCAAGCAGCTTGGTGTAGATGCCCGGCACGTTGGCGGGGTTGGACTGATCGTCGTAATAGACCAGCTGAACCGGACGGCCCATGATGCCGCCCTTGGCGTTCACCTCGTCCTTCCAGATGTTCATGATCAGCAGATTGGCTTTGCCGATGGCGGCCAGCCCGCCGGTCTGCGGCATCGAGCAGCCCAGCACGATCGGCTTGTCGGCACCCCAGGCGAGCGGGGTGCGCATCATCGTGGTGGTGGCGAGGCCGGTGGCGGCGACGAGGGCGGTGCGGCGGGTGATCAAACTGGTCATTGGCGTTTTCCCCTTTGTTTTTGGTTAAGATTAGCCCGGTCATTCGTGCGGCCAGCCCGTGATCCTATCGCTTCGCTCAGCATGACGGGCTGGTGGCATAAGTTTCTAGACACCCATGTAGAACTTCTGAATCAACTCGTTGTCGTTCAACTCGGCGGCTGAATTCCCCTCGAAGGCGATTTCGCCCTCGACAATCACGTAGCCCCGGTCGGCGATCTTCAGCGCCTGATGGAAATTCTGCTCGGCCATCAGCACGGTCAGGCCCCGGCTTTCCTTGAGTTCTTTGATCTTCTCAATCGTCCGCGTGACGAACAAGGGCGCGAGGCCCACCGAGGGCTCATCGACGAGCAACACGCGCGGCTCGCTCATCAGCGCACGGGCGAGGGCCACCATCTGCTGCTCACCGCCCGACATCGAGCCCGCCAATTGGTGGCGACGTTCGCGCAGGCGCGGGAAGGCCTCGAAGCAGAATTCGAGATTCCGGGCGAGGGCAGGGCGAGCGGCGGTGCGAAACGCGCCGATGGTGAGGTTCTCCTCCACCGTCAGGCGCGGAAACAGGCGGCGTCCCTCGGGCACCATGGCGATCCCGAGCGAGACGATCTCCTCGGTCTCCATGCCCACCAATTCGTGCGAGAGACCGTCGATTTCCAGCTTGATGCTGCCCTCATAGGGGCGCAGCAGCCCCATCACGCAGCGCATCAGGGTGGATTTGCCGTTGCCGTTGGTGCCGAGCAGCGCGACTGTCTCGCCGTCGCCGACGTTCATCGACAGATCCTGGATCACGTGGACCTTGTTGTAGCCCGCGTACAGATGGCTGATCGTGATGCTACTCACCGAGATACGCCTTCAGCACTTCGGGGTGACGGATCACCTCCTGCGGATCGCCATCGGCCACTTTCTGGCCGGCGACGAAGCAGGCGATGCGCTGGGAGAACGCCATCACGGCGCGCATGATGTGCTCGATCATGATGATCGCGACACCTTGCTCCGAGAGGCGCAACAGCAATGCGAGCAATTCATCCACCTCTGTGTGCGACAGCCCGGCCATCGCCTCGTCGGCGATCAGCAGGCGCGGATTGGCTGCCATCGCACGGGCAAGTTCGAGTTTGCGCAGCTCGATCTGGGTGAGTTCGCGCGGCAATTTGTCGGATTTGTCGGCCAGCCCGATCTGCTCAAGCAACCGCATCGCCGTCGTCTCGCCGCCGCGACCGGCATAGAGCATCGGCACTGCCAGATTCTCGGCCACCGTCATCGAGCCAAACGGGCGCGGCAATTGGAAAGAGCGGGCGAGACCCATGCGGGTGCGCTCATGCGGCGTGAGTTGCTCGATCCGGCGGCGGTCGAGCGTCACAGAGCCTGCGGTGAGTGTCAATGTGCCGGAGATGCAATTGACGAACGTGCTCTTGCCCGAGCCGTTCGGCCCGATCAGGCCGACGCGCTCACCGGGTGCGACGTCGAATGAAATGTCGTTCAGTGCGACAAAGCCGCCAAAGGTCTTGGAAAGATGCCGAACAACCAGCAATGGCTCGCTCATTGCGCGGGCCTCCGCTTCTTGAGCAGACCCATGATGCCGTTGGGTGCGAGTGTGATGAAGCCGACCATCACCAGACCCACAATCAGCAGATTCACCGCCGACGAGATCGTCACCATCGCCGCCTGCTGGATCAGCGAGAGCAGCACCGCCCCGATCACCGGGCCGAGCCAAGTGGCAGTCCCGCCCACCAGCGGCATCGCGATGGTGTTCACCGCCACCGACAGGTTGAACGCCGAAGGCGGGTCAAGATAGGCGACATAGAACGGCAAAGGTGCGCCCGCCATGCCCATCAGTGTGCCGGATACCACGGTCGCCATCAGCTTGAGGCGCAAAGTGGGCACGCCATAGGCCTCCGCAGCGCCTTCATCGTCGCGGATGGCCGCAAGCCCGACGCCTGTTTTGGAGCGTTCGATGCTGCGTGCCAGCACCACGGCGGCAATCGCCATCACAAGCATGATGGTGAACAGATAGGCAATAAAGGGGCCGCCATAGGGGCCGAAGCGCGGGCGGATCACATAGGCGCCGGACGAGCCGCCAACGAAGGCCCAGTTGGTGATCACCGCCTGGGCCACGATGGCGAGTGCCAGTGTCGAGATCGAGAAAAACACCCCGCGCAGCTTCAGGGTCAGATATCCCATCGCCAACCCGATCAATCCGGACGCGGTGCCGCCGACCAGGATCAAGACGGGCAAAGGCGGATGATACAGCTTGTTCACCGCCACCGAGACATAGGCCCCGATGGCGAAGAACGCCGCCGTGCCGAAATTCACGTAGCCGGTGTAGCCGCCCAAGATGTTCCAAGCCGTCGCCAGCACGACATATTGCAGCACGGCGTAGCCGACGAAAAAGACATACTGATTCGTCACCAACTGTTCCGACGCGAACAGGACTGCGAACAACAACATTCCCAGCAGGGCGAAGCGCGTATTGCTCACAGCTTGCGCCCCAACAATCCGCCACCACGCAATGCCAGCGTCGGCAGCAAGAAGCCGAACGCGATGGCGGGGGCCCAGGACGGGTTCCACATGTCGCTGACGATGCTCTCGGTGATGCCCAGGAAGATCGACGCCAGCAGCATCCCGTTGAAACTGCCCATCCCGCCGATCACCACGGCGGCAAAGGCGCGGCCGATGAAATCGCGCCCGATGGAGGGCTCGACCGGTTCCACAATGATCAGCAGTGATCCGGCAATTGAGGCGGACGCGATGGCGATGCCGAACGCCAAGCCTTTGATCTTGGTCGGACTGACGCCCATCAAGCGCAGCGCCAGCTTGTCCTGCGAGACTGCCTGAATGGCGCGGCCAATGAAGGTGCGGCTGAGATATTGCTGAAGGCCGAGGATCATCACCATCGACACCGCGCA
>CAITEF010000124.1 GCA_903891315.1 uncultured Rhodospirillales bacterium
CAATTTGGCGCGATGAATCGCGTCATCGGATGAGAGGTCGCAAAAGGGCGATCCCCCGTATCCGGCGACAGATTGGAACGTCGATGAAGAAGATCGTTTGCATGGCGCTTGCAGCCTCGATGGTCATCTCCGGGGTTGCGAACGCCTCGGCGCAGGGTTGGCAGGGGCGGCAGGAACATCAGGGTTACGGCCATGTTGAGGGCCGTCCGATGCCGCAGCCGCATTATCAGCCGCAACCGACGGGCTGGCATGGTGGCTATGAGCACCGCGAGTACGAGCACGAGGGCTGGGGTCGTCCTGGTCCGCAGGGCTTTGTCGCCTATGCGCCGGCTTATGCGCCCGAATACGCCCCGCAATATGCCCCAGCCTATGCTCCGCAATATGATGAGGACAATGGGGCCAATGTTGCCGGTGCCGTGATGGTTGGCGCCGTGGCGACGGGCATTCTCGCCGCCATTTTGCTCAATCACCACTGAACCACGCCGTCTCAGACCGTCGTGCCGAACAGGGCACCGACCCCCGCCGTGACTGCCATCGCGATCATGCCCCAGAAGGTGATCCGGACCGTGGAACGCAGGATCGGCGCACCGCCGGCTTTGGCGGCGATCACGCCGAGCAGCATCAGGAACACCGCCGTGCCGCCCGCGACCGACCAGGTTGCGAGCGCCGGTGGCACGGCGACAGCGACCAGCACCGGCAACGCCGCACCGGAGGAGAAGGTGATCGCCGAGGTCAGAGCGGCCTGGATCGGGCGTGCGGTGGTGTGATCCGAAATGCCGAGTTCGTCGCGGAGATGGGCGTCGAGCGCGCCGTGTTTGGTCAATTGGGTGGCAACTTCCAGCGCCAGCGACTTTTCCAGGCCGCGCGACTCGTAAATTCCAGCAAGTTCCCGCAATTCCGATTCCGGGTTGTCATGCAGTTCGCGGGTTTCTCGCGCCAGATCGGCGGCCTCTGTGTCGGCTTGCGAGCTGACTGACACGTATTCTCCCGCAGCCATCGCCATCGCACCCGCCGCCAGACCGGCCAGACCGGCGATCATGATCGCCTCCTTGGTCGGCGTCGCCGAGGCCACGCCCACGATCAGACTGGCGGTGGAGATCAACCCGTCATTGGCCCCAAGTACGGCAGCTCGCAGCCAACCGATACGGGAAACAAGATGGGTTTCGGTGTGGATATGACGGTTCATAATGCGGACCTTCGCGCGGGGGGTGACAAGGACAGTCTATCCGTAATGTCCGTCACAGGCGCGTGGGTAGATCTACGAGACGTCCGGCCCGAGGATTTTGTGTTATATTTTCGCGTCGTATCATCGACAGCGAGTTGGTTCGCGCAGGAACTCTGATGAAAACAATTATACGTGTCGCTTTGGCGACTATCGTGTTGCTGTCAGGCACCACGGCATCTTTCGCCCAGCATCGGGATGATGAGCGCGGCAATGAGCGTCGTGGAGACGATCATCGTCGGCAGGAAGATCGCTATCAATCGGTGGAGGAACATGGCGGTTGGCGTCGCGGCCAGCAGATGCGGCGCGATGATTGGGACCGTGGGCGTCGGTTCGATTATCGGGGCTACGGGTTGAACGCTCCTCCGCCGGGCTATGAATGGCGCGAGGTCGGTGGCGCCTTTATTCTCGGAGCAATCGCCACCGGCATCATCGCCAACATCCTGCTGCAGCCGCCCCAGTAAGCTGCCTCAGAATAGGTTCATCTGTGCCTCGGCCACCATCGCGGCGGTCGGGGCGCGGAAATCTGTGCAAGTCAGGTCCTGCCGCTCGTCCATCCCGTATTCACGGGCGGCGCGGGTGAAGCGGCGGGCCAGCAGATCGGCATAGACGCCGGTGCCGGTGAAGCGCTTCCCGAAGCGGGCATCGTTGAGGCCGCCCGCGCGGGTTTCGCGGATCAGTTCCAACACATGGCGCGCGCGATCCGGGAAATGGGTGTGCAGCCAATCCTCGAAAATCTGTTTCAGCTCATGCGGCAGACGCAGCAGGATATAGCCTGCGGTGCGTGCGCCAGCCTGGGCAGCGGCTTGCAGAATGCACTCCAACTCCGCGTCGTTCAGGCCCGGGATCATCGGAGCCGCCAGCACGCCGGTGGGAATGCCCGCCGCCGAGAGCTGCTCGATGGCCTGGATGCGGCGGAATGGCGTGGCCGCGCGCGGCTCCATCCGGCGCGCCAGCGGGGCGTCCAGCGTGGTCACCGAAATATAGACGCGCACCAGATTGCGGCTTGCCAACTCCTGCAGAATGTCGATATCGCGCAGAACGCCAGCGGACTTTGTCACGATGCTGACCGGGTGGCTGAAGCGCTCCATCACTTCGAGCACTTCGCGGGTGAGTTTCATCGTCCGCTCGATGGGCTGATACGGATCGGTGTTGGAGCCCAAAGCCAAAGGACGCGCGACATAGCCCGGCTTGCGGAGTTCCTTCTCCAACAGGGCGGCGACGTCAGGCTTGTAGAGAAGCTTGCTCTCGAAATCGAGGCCGGGCGAATAGCCGAGATAGGCGTGGCTCGGGCGGGCGTAGCAATACACACAGCCATGCTCGCAGCCGCGATACGGGTTGACGGCGCGGTCGAAGCCGAGATCGGGGCTCTGATTCCAGGCAATCGCGGTGCGGCTGGAGTCACGGATGGTGGTGGTGCGCAATGGCGGCAGATCGGCGAGATCGGCGGTGAGCGAGTCCCAACCATCGTCAAACACGCTGGTTTCTTGTTTGTCGAAACGCGGCGTCGGGTTGAGCGTGGCCCCACGGCCACGAGCGCTGGCGGCCTGGCGCGGATCGCGCAATGGCGGCATCGGTGCCGCGCGGCGGCCGCGCCCGTTGCCGGTGCTGCGGGCCTCGGTGATCTCGGGCCGCTCGAATGCTTCGAGCTCCTCGAAATCGATCTCTCGGGCCAAATCAAAATCGTGATACGAGCGGATGGCTTCCTGCGCACGCATGACGGTGATCCCTGTTTGTTCTCATCCACACCATGAACGGACAGAGAACACTCGTCAAGAACATTAATAGAACACTAACGCCTTGGAGGATGAAAATGCGGCAGAGCGCTTGGTTGATGCGGGTTTTGGCGGCGATTTTCGCCGCATTGCCGTCAGTGTCCTGGGCCTATGAGACGCTGAGCATCCCGCCCGCGCCCATTCCCAACGCGCCCAATGCGCGTCCGGCACCGGAGCCGATGCGGGCCAAACTCTACCTCCCGAAGGGCAGTGCTCCAGCGCCGGTGATCATCGTGTTGCACACATGTGCGGGGATCAGTGACGGGGAGTTGGTCGGCCAATGGGCGGATCGGGTGAATGATTGGGGCTATGCCGCCCTGGTGCTCGACAGCTTCACCGCGCGCGGCCTGTCCAATGTCTGCTCGAAGAACGACCCGAGGAACGCAACGCCGTTTGATCGCTCGGTCGATGTGATCAATGCGGCGATGGTGCTGACGCAGACGCCCTCGGTGGACGGATCGCGCATCGGTGTCGTCGGCATGTCGCATGGCGGATCGACGGCGGTGACGGTGACACGGCGGGTGTTCAATGCGGTCCGGCCCGGGCTGATCAAGGCCGCGGTGGATATGTATGGCGGGTGCGCTGCACCGGAGTTTCACGGGCAAACACCGCTGCTCGTGCTCGCCGGAGACGCCGACAATTGGGGCTATCCCGCCAAGTCCTGCCTGGAGTTTCAAAGCAAATTGCCGCCGGGCGCGGTGATGGAGGTTCACACCTTCCCCGGCGTCTATCATGCCTTTGACAACCCGATCTTGGGCCGAGTGGTCACGTTCGAAGGGCACGCAATGAAATACGACCACGACGCCGCGAAGGAATCCTTTGCGCTCACCCGCGCGTTTTTTGATCGTTACGTCAGGGACGCGAAGTAACATCAGACGGGCTCAAGTGCCGATCACATAGGGTGTCAATTCCGCAGGAATTGTACCGTCGGGCTGGTGAAACGGTGCAATTCCTGCGGAATTGACACCCTACGGAGGATCGCCCCGCACTACGACGCCTTCTTCAAATGCTCCTGCAGCCGCGGCATCAGCTCCACCAGATTGCAAGGGCGATGGCGGCTGTCGAGCTGCCAGACCAGGATGTCGTCCCAGGCGTCCTTCACCGCGCCGGTGCTGCCGGGCAGCGCGAACAGATAGGTGCCGCCCGCCACGCCGCCCAACGCGCGTGACTGCATCGTGGAGGTGCCGATCTTCTGGTAGCTCAGCATGCGGAACAATTCGCCGAAGCCTTCGATCTTTTTCTCCAGCACGCGATCAAACGCTTCCGGCGTCACGTCGCGGCCGGTGATGCCGGTGCCGCCGGTGGAGATCACCACGTCCACGGCCGGGTCGGCGATCCAGCGGCCAAGCAGCATTTCGATGTCGTCGGCGTCGTCACGCACAATGGCGCGTTCGGCGACGACGTGGCCTGCGGCGGTGATCCGGGCCGCAAGCGTGTCGCCCGAGCTGTCATTGGCCAGCGTGCGGGTGTCCGACACGGTCAGCACCGCGACGTGGCAGGGCAGGAATTGGCGGGATTCGTCGATGCGCGACATGGCGTCTCTCCTGGCAGAACCGACCGGGCGGAGAGAAGATCAGTGGAAACTGTTGTCCGCCTCTTCCGTCGGCAACGGATGATAGCGCGGCCACGCACCGGCGGCGAGTTCATCCAGGCTCGGTGTCGGCAGCTTCATCCTGGCCGCATAGATCCAGGTGTAGGTCAGCGCACGGGGGACGAACATCCGGGTCTCGTCGATCGGGATCGATTCGAGGAACAAGAGCGGATCGCCCTGATCCTGGATCTGATCGCGCCAGCGGCCAAAGAAGCCCGGGCCGCTGTTATAGGCGGCGAGCACGTGCAGCAAATTCGGCCCGACAATTTCCGGCTGCGCCAGATAGGCGACATAACGCTGGCCGAGATCGAGATTGTAGCCGGGATCACGCAGTGCACCGCGCAAGGCGCCGCCTGAGTCGCGTCCGGTGATCGCGGCGGCGGTCTCCGGCATGATCTGCATCAGCCCGGTGGCCCCGGCGCCGGAGACGAGACCCGAGTCGAAATTCGATTCGGTGCGGGTGATGCCGTAGACCATTGCCGGATCAAGCCGGAAACCGTTGTTGGGCAACAAGCGGGGGATCGGGAACCGGGTGGCGTCACGCGGCTGGCCGTCACTGGCCTGCACGATGTCGGCGAGTTGCCCGGCCAATTGCAGCAGCCCGGCTTTCTGCGCGACGAGCATCAGCGCGCGCCCCAAGGCCGGTTGGCTGGTGGCGGCGGGCCAGAGCAGGCGCAATTCCGCCTCGGCACGCTGGCGCTGGCCGATTTGGAGCAGCGCAAAGGCGCGCTGGCCCTGCGGCGTGCCCGAAACGGCGTCGATATCGGCGACGGTCAGCAGATCACGCGCATCCCGCCCACCCGGCGCGAAGCCGTAGCCCAGGCCGAGGATGCGGCGGGCGAGGAAGCCGTAGAAGGTGGAGGATTCGGTGGTCGCCCGTGTCATCCAGGATTGATAGGCAGAGGGATGGCCGGTCCGCAGCTGTGCGCGGGCAGCCCAGAAAGCGGCGGCGGAGCGCAACGCGGAGGTGGACAGATCCGCACGCCAAGCGGCTTCGAACAGCGGTCGCGCCAGATCGGGACGCCCCATGCGCCATGCCGCAAGACCGCCCATCTGGCCGGCGAGCGAGGCCCCATCGCATTGCCGCTCGCCGCAATCCTTCATCCCGGCCAAACCCAGACGATAGGCATCGCTGTCGCGGTTCAGCGTGAACAGGATCTGCGCCGCCTCACCACGCAATTGCGAGGCGTAGGCGTTGGTCAGACCGGACGTGGAGCTCAGCAGCTTCTCGACCCCGTCCGCCCCGCGAGCGCGTGCGGCCTCGTGCACCGAGCGGTCGAGCGATGGGTTGCGGGCGATGGTGAAGGTGGCGGGCTCGGTTTCTTCCGGCACCGGGCCGAGATTGACGCCGTTGTCGGTCACCGGGACCGGCAGGTCGGGCACCGGCGGTGGGGTCATGCCGGTGGGCAGGCGCGTGAGCAGTAATGCGTGGATCGCCCGTGCATCGGGATAGCTGGAATATTGCTTCAGCCAGTCGAGCAGATCGGGGGCGGACGGCCTTGTGGTGCGCGCCATGAAGCGCTGCGCCAGCACGTGGCCGAGCAGATCGCGCGAGATCGGTGCGCTGAGGTCAAGCGAGGCCAACTCGCGTGACGCGGCGTTGATATCTTCCTGGCTTTGCAGCGTGAAGATGCGCGCAAGACTCGCCGCGTCGCTTGGCGGCAACGGCCTTGGGAGAGCGATTCCGGAACTGCCGCGCGGGTCCAATCTTGGAACCGCGAATGCCGTTTCATCTATCGCCGATGCAGTTTGTGCGTTCCCCCCATTGACCAAAGCACTGGCCAAAAGAGCTGCCCCGGCCACGAAGGCTCGGCTGGCAGGGAGGCGGGAGAACGCGGTTGAGAACCCTCGCATAACACTCTGTTACCCGATGTTGCTGGCCAACGCAACCCTGAGTGGTCTGCTGCGCTGCAGCATTGCGACCAGAGCGGGAATTTTCCCTTTTGTGCCAATGCGATAGGGTCAATTTCACAAAACTGTTACTGGATTTCCGAATCGAGATGCCGGCGCAGCGTCAGCATGTCGCGCCAGGCATCCCGTTTCGCCCCGTGATTGCGCAACAAATAGGCCGGATGCAGCATCGGAAGGGCGGGAATCGGGCCGTCCAGGCCGGGAATGTTCACCTCCACCCACTTGCCACGAAGGCGGGTGATGCCGGTCTTGGAGGCGAGCACCGATTGGGCCGCCAGACCGCCCATCAGCACGAGTCGCTTCGGGCGGACCAAGGCAATGTGGCGCAGCAGGAAGGGCAGGCAGAGCAGAACTTCGCTGTCGGTCGGGTTGCGGTTGCCCGGTGGCCGCCAGGGGATGAGGTTGGTGATCAGGAATTGCGTGCGGTCCAGTCCGATGCTGGCGAGCATGCGGTCGAGGAACATGCCGGATGCGCCGACGAAGGGCTTGCCCATCCGGTCCTCTTCCGCACCGGGCGCTTCGCCGACAAACATCAGGCCCGATTCGGGATTGCCGTCGGCGAAGACCAGTTGCGTGGCAGTGGTGGAGAGTGGGCAGCCATCGAAGGCCTGCATTGCCGCGCGCAGCTCATCGAGGGTCTGGGCGGCTGCTGCGATATCCTGCGCGCGGGCCTGCGGGGCGGCGATCGGAACTGGTTGGGGTGGCGGGGCCGCGCGGACGATGCTGCGCGCGACCGGCGGAGTCTCGCGATTCCCTTGGATTCCAATCGGCTGCGGCGGGGCGGGCGCAAGGCCGCGCGTGACCATTCGGTCCACCGGAAATTCTTCCAGTGCCTCGTCCGCCCCCCACTCCAGTTGCAGCCGCAATGCCGCGAAATCGTCCATGCCGCATGAATCCCTGAGCCGGGGTTTTGCGCAACTGGCAGAGAGTGCCTAATTTCGATCACGCGTCGGGGGAGGCGCAAATGGAGAGCCAGATGAGTGTCGAACGCGAACAGATGGAATTCGACGTGGTGGTGGTCGGAGCCGGTCCGTCGGGCCTGGCCGCCGCGATTCGTCTGAAGCAACTCGCCCCGGAGACCGCGATCTGCGTTGTGGAAAAAGGCGTCGAGGTTGGCGCGCATATTCTCTCCGGCGTGGTGTTGGAGCCACGCGCACTTGATGAATTGCTGCCGAATTGGCGCGAACTGGACCCGCCGGAATTCACCCCGGCTGCCGAAGATCGGTTCTTTTATCTCACCGAAGTGGCCTCGATTCGGATGCCGACCCCGCCGCAGATGCACAATCACGGCAACTATATCGGCTCGCTCGGCAATCTCTGCCGCTGGCTGGGGACGCAGGCCGAGGCGCTGGGCGTGGAAATTTACCCCGGCTTCGCCGCCGCCGATGTGATCGAGGAAGATGGCCGCATCGTCGGCATCGTCACTGGTGACATGGGCATCGGCCGTGACGGCGCGGAGACCCCCAATTACGCGCCGGGCATGGAGCTTCGCGCCACCTACACCATCTTCGCCGAGGGCTGCCGTGGCAGTCTGACCAAGAAACTGATGGCCCGCTACGATTTGCGCGCGGATGCACAGCCGCAGAGCTACGGCATCGGCATCAAGGAATTGTGGGAGATCCCGGCCGAAAATCATCGCCCAGGCTATATCGCCCACACCACCGGCTGGCCGCTGAAATCAGACACCTATGGCGGAACCTTCCTCTATCACTGGGGCAAGAATCTGGTCTCCTACGGCGTCGTGATCGGGCTGGACTACAAGAACCCATATCTCTCGCCGTTCGAGGAAATGCAGCGCCTGAAGACCCATGTCGACATGCGCCCGCATTTCGAGGGTGGCCGCCGCATCGCCTATGGCGCGCGTGCGCTGGTGGAGGGCGGGTTCCAGTCGATCCCCAAGCTGACCTTCCCCGGCGGCGTGCTGGTCGGCGACACCGCCGGTTTTGTGAATGTGCCGAAGATCAAGGGCACCCACACCGCGATGAAATCCGGCATGCTCGCCGCCGAGGCGGTGGCCGAGGCGTTGGCGGGGGAGCGCCCGGCGGAACTCGTCAGCTACACCGAGAAGTTCAATGCGAGCTGGGTGCATGAAGAATTGCACAAGGTGCGCAACATCCGCCCCGGCTTCGCCAGCTTCGGATTCTTCGGCGGCATGATCAACGCGGCGTTGGAGACCTACATCTTCCGCGGCAAGGCGCCCTGGACGCTCAAGCACAAGCAACACGACCATGAGTCGCTGCGCAAGGCGTCAGAGTCCAAGCAGATCGCCTATCCGAAGCCGGACGGCAAGCTGACCTTTGACCGCCTCTCCTCGGTGTTCATCTCCAACACCAATCATGAGGAAAATCAGCCGATTCACCTCAAATTGCGCGATCCGGCGAAGGCGATTGCGGTCAATTGGGACGCGTATCGCAGCCCGGAGACGCGCTATTGCCCGGCCGGCGTCTACGAGATCGTGGGGGCCGAGGAGGGCAAGCCCGCTTTGCAGATCAATGCGCAGAACTGCGTGCATTGCAAAACCTGCGACATCAAGGATCCGACGCAGAATATCGATTGGTGCA
>CAITEF010000125.1 GCA_903891315.1 uncultured Rhodospirillales bacterium
CTGAGTCGCCCGCTGCTGCTCTCGCGTCGCCCCGAGCCGCGCAAGCTGCTGCTCTTTGCGCGCCGCCGGATCGCTGACAAACGCCCGCATATCGATCGATTGTGAGGTGGCCCCCAGAAACTGGACAGGTGGCTAAGCGAGAGTCTCGCCCCTAAAACGGCCATTGGGCCAGGGGTAACGGATGGCGAATACACGCAAGAAGCACAGTGCGGAGTTCAAGGCGAAGGTGGCGTTGGCGGCGATCCGGGAGGAAGGCACGATCGCTGAGCTTTCGAGCCGGTTCGGTGTGCATGCCAGCATGATCCACGGCTGGAAGAAGGTGCTTCTCGAAGGCACCGCGTCTTTGTTCGCGCGCAGCAGCGGCGGGACGACTGAAGCGACGGCGGTCGAGGCGCAGCTGGCGCCCTTGTATGAAAAGATCGGCCAGCTGACGGTGGAGCGGGATTTTTTTCGCAAAAGGTCTGGGCCATGAGTGCTTCGGCCCGGCTGTCGCTGGTTGATCGGGCTGACCCGGTTCTGTCGATCGTGGCGCAATGCCAGATGCTGAAAGTGGCGCGCTCGACGCTGTATTATCGTCCGGCGCCGGTGAGCGCGGATGACCTGGCGGTGATGCGACGGCTCGACGAGGTGTATCTGGCCACGCCGTTCTATGGATCACGGCGGATGCTGGCCGTTTTGCGGCTTGAAGGCTGGTCGATCAACCGCAAGCGTGTGCGTCGGCTGATGCGGATCATGGGGCTGGAGGCAATCTACCAGAAGCCGGACACCAGCAGGCCTCATCCGCAGCACAGGGTGTATCCATATCTGCTGCGCGGCTTGGTGATCGATCGGCCAAACCAGGTCTGGTGCGCCGATATCACCTACATTCCGATGGCGCGGGGCTTTGTGTATCTGGTGGCGGTGATGGATTGGTTCAGCCGGCGCGTTCTGTCTTGGCGGCTGTCGATCGGGATGGAGCAGGATTTCTGTGTCGAGGCGTTAACCGAGGCGTTGGAACGATATGGGTCGCCGGAGATTTTCAACACCGACCAAGGCGCGCAGTTCACCAGTGCGGACTTCGTGGGCGAGTTGGAAGACCGCGGCATCCAGATCAGCATGGATGGCAAAGGTCGATTTCTGGACAACATCTTCATCGAACGGCTCTGGCGCAGCCTGAAGTACGAAGAGGTCTTCATCAAGGCCTATGCCACGGTCTTGGAAGCACGTCGGGGCATTGGCGGTTGGCTGGTATTCTACAATGACGAGCGCCTTCACCAGGCGTTGGACTATCGGACGCCACGCGCAGTGTTCGAGGCAGCAGAGGCCTGTGGGTATGTGGACAACGCTCCAGCGTCGCTGCGCTCCACTTCCACGTTGCCCACATACCCACAGGGGCATCATCAGAAAGAAGGTATTGACTCAATATAGACCATATCGTATATTTACCAACATACTATAACTCGTGTCGGGCGAGGAGTTGGAAACCGGCGAGGCTCTCTCTTAAGTCGCCCCGTTTCCTGTCCAGCCGATGGGGTCCATCTCACTCTTCAAGCCCCTGTTCGAAAGCGCCGTCGAACGTCACGCCGTCCCGAAAGACCAGCTCACCCTGCACGCTGACCGCGCCCCCGCCATGAAGGCCAAGGCCACCGCCTTGCTGCTCGCCGACCTCGGCGTCACCAAATCCCAAAGCCGCCCCACCACCTCTGACGACAACCCTGTCTCCGAAAGCTGCATCAAGACCCTGAAATACCAACCCCAGTTCCCCAAGCTGTTCGGATCGGTCCAGGACGCCAAGGCCTTCTGCCGCTCCTTCTTCGAATGGTACAATCGCGACCATCACCATCTCGGTATCGGCCTGATGACACCAGACCAGGTTCACTATGGACAGACCGATGCCCTCCACGCAGCGCGTCAGAAAACGCTCAACCAGGCCTTCAGCGCGAACCCAAACCGCTTCGTCAACAAGACACCCTAGCCTCCGGCAAAACCCACAGCCGTCTGGATCAACCCGCCAACCCAAAAACTTCTGATCCAAGCCTAATCTCGTACACCGGCTGTCTCAAAGTCGTTGACATGTTCCGCGGCGATAGCTGATCGCGTGGGTGAAACGCAGATAGATCGCCAGTGCCACGATGTTGAGGCTGAAAGGCGTGCCCGGTTCCAGCCCCTCGGGCAGCGGCGCCAACGTGGTGCGGCTGCAACCCTGGCAGTGACCGGCATATTGCTCGACACGCGTCACCACCGGCTTGACCTTCGGCAGATCAATCTTGTCGTAGCGAGCGGCAAGCCGGTGATCGTCCTGGTGGAATGCGGCTTGGCAGTGGGCGCAGCACATCGGACGCGCGATCACTGTCTCGTCGGGGTTCTTCGCCAACAATCGTCCGCAGCCCTTCCGCCCCAGACTGCCCTTGCGCGGGCTTTCACGTTTGGGCTTGTCGGCGCGGTTGGCCTTCTTTCCGTGCGAGGGCGGCACCGAAAAGTTGTCAGGCGTCTTCGGTGGCTTACCGAGCTTGGACTCGAGTTCGTCTACCCGAGCCGTCAGCGCCTGGACCTGCGCCCAGAGCGCACGGATCAGCGCATCCTTCTCGTCGTGCGGCAGGCGGGTGAGGTCGGAA
>CAITEF010000126.1 GCA_903891315.1 uncultured Rhodospirillales bacterium
CCATCAAATACGCGATGGACCATCCGCGCGAACTCGACCAGCCGCTGATCGAGGCCTATATGGCCCGCCGCGCGCTGGATTATTTGGTGGGCTTCACCCTCTCCCCGGTGCTGTGGCGCAAGCTGCCGGGCTCGAAATCGGCGGGACGCGTGCAATCCGTCGCACTGCGGCTGATCTGCGAGCGCGAGGCCGAGATCGAGGCGTTCAAGAACCTCGAATACTGGTCGGTTGAGGCCGCACTCGCGACACCTGCCGGAGCCCCCTTCGCTGCCCGCCTCACGCATCTCGATGGCAAGAAGCTTGAGCAATTCGATCTCAACAATGCCGAGAAGGCCGAGGCCGCGAAGACGCAGGTCGAGGCCGCCAAACTCTCGGTGAAATCCGTCGAGCGCAAACGCGTCCGCCGCAACCCGCCGCCGCCATTCACCACGTCCACGCTGCAACAGGACGCCTCGCGCAAGCTGGGCCTCTCCGCCCAGCAAATCATGCGTCTGGCGCAGCAGCTTTACGAAGGTGTCGAGATCGGCGGCGAGACCACTGGCCTGATCACCTATATGCGAACCGATGGCGTGCAGATGGCGCAGGAGGCGATGGCCTCGATCCGCGCGCATGTCAGCTCCAGTTTCGGCCCGGACTACATCCCCGCCGCCCCACGCATCTATTCCTCCAAGGCGAAGAACGCCCAGGAGGCGCATGAGGCGATCCGACCGACCGACATCGTCCGCACGCCGGATGAGGTGGCGCGCTATCTCTCGCCCGAGCAGCGCAAGCTCTACGAGCTGATCTGGAAGCGGGCGTGCGCCTCTCAGATGGCCTCAGCGGAACTCGATCAGGTCGCCGTCGATCTGTCCGACACCGCCAATCCGAAATCCCCGGTGCTGCGCGCCAACGGCTCCATCGTGGCGTTTGACGGGTTCCTCAAGCTGTATCGCGAGGAAGCTGACGAGAACGCCGCCGACAAGGAAGACGACGACAACCGCATGCTGCCGCCGATGGTGGAGCATGACAAAGTCGGCACCAAATCCGTCACCGCCGAGCAGCATTTCACCCAGCCGCCGCCGCGTTATTCCGAAGCGTCACTGGTCAAGAAAATGGAAGAGCTCGGCATTGGCAGGCCTTCCACCTATGCCTCGATCATCTCGGTGCTGCAGGACCGCAACTACGTCAAAATCGACAAGCGCCGCTTTGTGCCGGAAGACCGGGGCCGGCTGGTCACTGCGTTCTTGACCAGCTTTTTCGAGAAATATGTCGATACCGGCTTCACCGCGGGCCTCGAAGAACAGCTCGACGACATCTCTGGTGGGCGTGCCGATTGGCGTGCGGTGATGCGGGCGTTCTGGCGCGATTTCTCGGCGGCGATTGCGGGCACCAAGGACCTCAAGATCTCTGAGGTGATCGACGCGCTCGACGAGGATCTCGGCCCGCATTTCTTCCCCGCGCGTGAGGATGGCGGCGATCCGCGCCTGTGCCCGTCTTGCCAGAAAGGCCGTCTTGGCCTGCGGCTGGGGCGTCATGGCGCGTTCATCGGCTGCTCGAATTATCCGGACTGCCAGTTCACCCGCCGCCTTGCCATCGACAGCGGCGAGGAGGAGGCGTCGGCGACGTTGAAGGAGGGGATGCGCAATCTCGGACATCATCCCGACACCGGCGAGGATGTCACCGTGCGGCGCGGGCCTTATGGGCTTTACGTGCAGCAGGGCGAGCAGATCGCCGACAGCAAGGTCAAGCCGCGCCGCACCTCGCTGCCCAAGGGCGTCGAAGGGGAGACGATCACGCTCGAACAAGCGCTGGGGCTGCTGTCGCTGCCGCGCATCGTTGGGATTCATCCCGAGATGAAAGAGCCGATCGAGGCGGGCATCGGGCGGTTCGGGCCTTATGTGAAGATGGCCAATATCTTCGCTTCGCTCGACAAGGATGACGACGTTCTTGTCGTCGGGCTCAACCGGGCGGTGGACGTGTTGGCAAAGAAACTCGCCTCGGTGCGCACCATGGGCGTGCATCCGAAGGACAAGGAGGCGGTGATCGTCCGCAAGGGCCGGTTTGGGCCTTACGTGCAGCACGGCAACATGGTCGCCAATCTGCCGCGTGATGTGTCGATGGACGATATCACGCTGGAACAGGCGGTGATGCTGCTCGCTGAGAAGGGCAAGATGCTGAAGGCCAAGCCGGGGGCGAAGAAGAAGGCGGCCCCCAAGGCGAAGGCGGTGAAGGCGGAAAAGGCTCCGGTGGAGAAGAAGGCGGCTGCGGTGAAAAAACCTGCCGCCAAGAAACCAGCGGCCAAGAAGGCTCCCGCGAAAAAGCCGGCGGCGAAAAAGGCCGCGTCTTAAATGTTCGACCCACTTTCGTCATTGTGAGGAACAACGTGACGGAGCAACCCAGGAATCACAGGCTGCGACTCCTGGGTTGCTTCGCTACGCTCGCTATGACGATTGAGGGATGAAGCCAATGGCCCGCCGCAAACCCACCGAGGCCAGCCCGTTCCCCTCGGCCGAGGCGGTGCGCGCTTTCATCGCGGCCTCGCCCGGGCGCGTGGGCAAGCGCGAGATCAGCAAGTATTTCAACCTCACCATCGAACATCGCCACGAATTGCGCGCGTTGTTGAAGACGCTCGCCGAGAAAGGCGACGTTGCCCCCGCAGGCCATCGCCGCTTCACCCCGCCGGGTCGGCTGCCCGAGGCGATGGTGGTGCAGATCATCGGCATCGACCACGATGGCGAGGCCACCGCCCGCCCGGTCGGCTGGCAGGGCGACGGCCCACCGCCTTTGGTCTACATGGCCCCCGAGCCCAAAGGCCGCCCTGCTCTCGCCCCCGGCGAGCGGGTGATGGCGCGTCTGCGCCCCATCGGCGGTGGCAAATATGAGGGCCGCACCCTCAAGCGCCTCACTGACGCGCCCGGCCGCATTCTCGGCATTTTCCGCCAGACGCCGAAAGGGGCAAGGATCGAGCCGACCGACAAGCGGGTCAAGGCGGAATGGATCGTGCCGCTCGGCGACGAGAACGGGGCGGAGCCCGGTGACATCGTGCTCGCCAACCCGCTGCCGACGATGGGGCTCGGTCTCAAGCCAGTACGGATCATCGAAGTGCTCGGCAAATTGGGCGACGCCCGTGCCGTCAGCCTGTTGGTGATCGCCACCCACGACATCCCGACCGATTTCACCCCCGAGGCCCTGGCCGAAGCCAAGCGCGCCAAAGGAGTCACAATCACCGCCCGCAGCAAGCGCGACGATCTGCGCGAGATTCCGCTGATCACCATCGACGGGGCGGATGCGCGGGATTTCGACGATGCTGTCTATGCCGAGCCCTGCCCGGAAGGCTTCCGGCTGATCGTGGCGATTGCCGATGTGGCGCATTACGTCCGCCCCGACTCGGCGCTGGACCGCAACGCCTGGCTGCGCGGCAATTCCTGCTATTTCCCGGATCGCGTGGTGCCGATGCTGCCGGAGGAACTCTCCAATGGCTGGTGTTCGCTCAAGCCGGAGGAAGATCGCGGCTGTCTTTATGTCGAGATGATCATCGACAAAAATGGCCAGAAACTGCGCCACCGCTTTGGCCGTGGCCTGATGCGTTCGGCGGCGCGGCTGACCTATGAGCAGGTTCAGGA
>CAITEF010000127.1 GCA_903891315.1 uncultured Rhodospirillales bacterium
GTCGCTTGTCCGCCCTACGATATGGGCGGACGCAAGGCAGGCACGCAGGCCTGGATGATGACGTGAGACCGGATTCGGGCTGCATTTCCGCGCCCGCAATCCGGGAGAAGAGGGGAACGCAATGCCAGACACAAAACCGAGAACCATGTTCGACAAGGTGTGGGATGCCCATGTCGTCGAGCAACTTCCGGATGGCACCTGCGTTCTCTATATCGACCGTCACCTCGTCCATGAAGTCACCAGCCCGCAGGCCTTCGAAGGTCTGCGCATGGCAGGCCGCAAGGTGCGCAGGCCCGAGGGCACGATTGCCGTGGTGGATCACAACATCCCCACCAATATCGACCGCACCAAGCCGATCACCGAGGAAGAGAGCCGCATTCAGTGCGAGACTCTCGAAGCCAATGTGGCAGCCTTCGGCGTGCCGTATATCCCGGTCACCGATATCCGCCAGGGCATCGTCCACGTCATCGGGCCGGAACAGGGCCTCTCGCTGCCCGGCTTCACCATCGTCTGCGGCGACAGCCACACTTCGACGCATGGCGCGATGGGCGCGCTCGCGTTCGGCATCGGCACCTCCGAAGTGGAGCACGTGCTGGCCACGCAAACGCTGCTGCAGAAACCCGCCAAAAATATGCTGGTTCGCGTTGACGGCACGCCCGGCCCTGGCGTGACGGCGAAGGACATCGTCCTCGCCATCATCGGCAAGATCGGCACCGCTGGCGGCACTGGCCACGTGATCGAATTCGCCGGTGAAGCCATCCGAGGTCTCGACATGGCCGGTCGTCTGACTGTCTGCAACAGGTCCATCGAGGCCGGTGCCCGCGCAGGTATGATCGCGCCGGACGACACCACCTTCGCCTACATCAAAGGCCGCCCCTACGCACCGAAGGGCGAGGCATTCGACCAAGCCGTTGCCTATTGGCGTGGTCTGGCCGCCGATGAGGGCGCGCAATACGACAAGATCGTCGTGCTCGACGCTGCCGAGATCGCACCGCAAGTCACCTGGGGCACCAATCCTGAGGCCGTCCTGCCGATCACCGGCGTGGTGCCGAACCCCGCCGACGAGGCCGACGAAGGCAAGCGCGCACAATTGCAACGCATGGTCGAATATATGGGCCTCACGCCGGGCCAAAAGCTGACCGACCTCAAAGTCGACGTCGTCTTCATCGGCTCCTGCACCAATTCCCGCATCGAAGACATGCGTGCCGCCGCCGCTGTCGCGAAGGGCCGCAAGGTCGCCGCTGGCGTGCAGGCGCTGGTGGTGCCGGGCTCCGGTCTGGTGAAGAAGCAAGCCGAGGACGAAGGGCTGGACGTGATCTTCCGCGACGCCGGGTTCGAATGGCGCGATGCCGGCTGCTCGATGTGTCTGGGCATGAACCCCGACAAACTCACCACCGGCCAGCGCTCGGCGTCGACGTCGAACCGCAATTTCGAGGGGCGTCAGGGGCCGGGTGGCCGCACCCATCTCTGCTCCCCCGCCATGGCCGCCGCCGCCGCTGTCACCGGCCATCTGGCCGATGTTCGGGAGATCGTCTGATGCAGGCTTTCACCACTCTGACCGGCGTGGCAGCCCCCCTGCCGCTCGCCAATGTCGACACCGACAAGATCATCCCCGCCCGCTTCCTCAAAACGATCAAGCGCTCCGGCCTTGGCGTGCATCTGTTCGACACGCTGCGCTATGACGCCGACGGCAAAGAACGCGCGGATTTCGTGCTCAACACCGAGCCGTATCGCCACGCCGAGATCCTCATCGCGCATGAGAATTTCGGCTGCGGCTCTTCGCGCGAACACGCCCCTTGGGCGCTGCTCGATTTCGGCATTCGCTGCGTCATCGCCCCCGATTTCGCCGACATCTTCCACACCAATTGCTTCAAGAACGGCATCCTGCCCGTCGCCTTGCCGCGGGAAATCTGCGATCTGCTGATCGAAGACGCCAAGATGGGCGGCAACGCCCGCGTCACCGTCGATCTGGCACGTGAAGTGGTGGTCCGCCCCAACGGCGAGGAAATCCCGTTCAAGATCGACCCGTTCCGCAAGCATCTGATGCTCAACGGCCTCGACGATATCGGCCAAACGCTCCAGCACGCCCCCGCCATCGACACATTCGAAGGCCGCGAGAAGTCCGAGAAGCCCTGGATGCCCGAGATTACCAGCGTCTAATCCAACACCAGTTCGTCATTGCAAGCGCAGCGCCGCAATCCATCGCGCAGCTGGCTTCATCGCGGTAGATTGCAGCGCTGGGCTTGCAATGACGGGTTAGAATACGGAGCGAGTGCACATGGCCGCCAACAAAAAGATGCTGATGCTGCCCGGTGACGGCATCGGCCCCGAGGTGATGCACGAGGTGCGTCGCGTGATCGACTGGATGGCGCGCCGCCGTGCGGTCTCGTTCGACATCTCCGAAGACCTTGTCGGCGGTGCCGCCATGGACGTCAAAGGCACGCCCATCACCGACAAGACCATTGCCGATGCCGCCGCCGCCGACGCGGTGCTGTTCGGCTCGGTCGGCGGCCCGCAATGGGACAAGCTCGGCTTCGACAACCGCCCCGAGATCGCCATTTTGCGTCTGCGCAAGGAGCTCGGCCTGTTCGCCAATCTGCGCCCCGCCGTGGTGTTCGACCCGCTGATCAACGCCTCCACGCTCCGCCCGGACGTGGTGCAGGGCCTGGACATCATGATCGTCCGCGAGACCGTGGGCGGCGTCTATTTTGGCGAGCCACGCGGCATCGAGACGCTCGCCAATGGCGAACAGAAGGGCTTCAACACCGACGTCTACACCACCTCTGAAATCGAGCGGGTTGGCCGTGTGGCCTTCGAGTTGGCCCGCAAGCGCGGCAACAAGCTCTGCTCGGTGGAGAAGGCCAACGTGATGGAATGCGGCCTGCTCTGGCGTCAGGTGATGACCAAGCTCGGCGAGCGTGAATTCCCCGACGTGCAGCTGTCGCACATGTATGCCGACAATTGCGCCATGCAGCTGGTCCGCAACCCGCGCCAGTTCGATGTCATCGTCACCGGCAATCTGTTCGGCGATTTGCTCTCCGACCTCGCCTCGATGCTCACCGGCTCGCTGGGCATGCTGCCCTCCGCCACGCTGGGTGCCCCTGACGCCACCGGCAAGCGCCACGCGCTGTATGAGCCGATCCACGGCTCGGCACCGGACATTGCGGGCAAGGGGATTGCCAACCCGCTGGCACAGATCCTGAGCTTTGCGATGCTGCTGCGCTATTCGTTCGAGTTGAACGAAGACGCCGATCTGATCGAGCGCGCCTGCTCCAATGTTCTGGCGTCCGGCCTGCGCACGGCGGACATCATGGCCGAGGGCTGCGCCCGGGTTGGGACCCATGTGATGGGCGAAGCGGTGATCCGCGAACTCGACAAGCAAGCGGCATAAAAACGGTCACTTTTGGGGTTGCCGGGGGGGAGAGCTTGTTCTAAACCCCGGCTCCCACGCGCTGCACCCGTAGCTCAATTGGATAGAGCACCAGACTACGAATCTGGGGGTTGGAGGTTCGAGTCCTTCCGGGTGCGCCAGTCTTTTCAAAGAGTTAGCAGGGGTTGTTTCGGGGTCGTTGCTCTCGCGGGTAACGAGGCGGGTAGCAAAGCCCAAGCCCGTTACCCAA
>CAITEF010000128.1 GCA_903891315.1 uncultured Rhodospirillales bacterium
GGTTTCATCGTCTACAACGCGCTGAACTATCCCAATCTGGTCGGCCTGTTCGCCCATCTCGGCGTGGAGACCATCCCCACCGACATGTCCTTCGGTGTCTCCATCGGCGAAGGCCGCGTTGAATATGCGGGCGGCGAGTTGGCGCAGATGTTCGCGCAGAAGCGCAACGTCTTCCGTCCGCGTTTCTGGAGCATGGTGCGCGACATTCTCCGCTTCTACAAAGCCGCCCCCGAACTTCTCGGCAGCAACACGATGGAGAGTTTGGGCGAATATCTCGACCGCAACGGCTATGGTGCGCCGTTCTGCGAGGATCATTTGCTGCCGATGGGGGCCGCCATCTGGTCCGCCTCCGTCGAGGGCATGCGCGCCTTCCCAGCACGGCATTTCGTGCGGTTCTTCCAAAATCACGGCCTGCTCAAACTCACCGACCGCCCAGCTTGGGCCACGGTGAAGGGCGGATCGAAGAACTATGTGGCCAAGGTGGTCGCGCAACTGGGTGATGTCCGGCTTGGCAATGGCGTCAGGACTGTGCTGCGCGACGATCTCGGCGTCGCGCTCTCCCTGGCTGATGGCAGCACCGAGCGCTTCGACCGCGTGATCCTAGCCTGCCATGCTGACGAGGCCTTGGCGATGCTGGGCAATCCCTCGGCCAAGGAGACCGAAATTCTCGGCGCTTTCCGCTTCCAGCAAAACCGCGCCGTTCTGCACACCGACGCCTCGCTGATGCCGCGCCGCAAAGGCGTTTGGTCGGCGTGGAACTATCTCTCGACGGATGGGGCGGATCACGGTCAGGCGGTCTCTGTCACCTATTGGATGAACAAGCTGCAATCGCTGGAGACCGCCAAGCCGCTGCTGGTCTCACTGAACCCGCTGCGCGAGCCGAAAGCCAGCGAAGTGCTGTTGGAACGTCTCTACACCCACCCGCAATTCGACGCCGCCGCGATGACAGCGCAGGAGCGGCTGGGCGAAATCCAGGGCATTGATCGTCTGTATTTCTGCGGTGCCTGGGCCTGTTGGGGATTCCACGAGGACGGCATCGCCTCGGCGGTGCGGGTTGCCAAGCTGCTCGGCATCACCCCGCCTTGGCAGGCCGACACCGACCGCCCCGAAGAGAGGCGGGCCGCATGAGCCTGACCCTGCATGTCGGCGATGTCGCCCATGTCCGGCACACGCCGTTCCGCCACCGCTTCCGCTACCGGATGTGGATGCTCTCCTGCGACATCGACACCATTGAAGAGACGCGTCTGTTCCACCGCAACCGCGCGGGGCTGATCTCGCTGCACGATGCCGATCATGGCCCGCGCGACGGCTCGGCGTTGCGTCCATGGGCGGAGATGAAACTTGCCAATGCGGGGCTGTCGGACTTCACCCACCTTATCCGCTTCATGACGATGCCGCGCATTTTCGGCTTTGCCTTCAACCCGATCAGTTTCTTCCTATGCTTCGACACCGAGGGCGGGCTGGGCGCGGTCATCCATCAGGTGAAAAACACATTCGGCGATCAGACCGAATATGTGCTCCCGGTTGATCCGGGGCAGAAGACGATCCGCCAGCAGACTGGCAAGCGCATGCATGTCTCGCCGTTTTTCGACATGAAAGGCGGCTACAAATTCGCCTTTTCCGACCCGACCGGCCCGGATTTCAACCTCTCAATCCGCTATGGCGCCGAGCAGACGCCGCGGATGACTGCGATGATGAAGCTCCACGCCGAGCCCGCCACGGATCGCCGTCTGCTCGGATTGCTGCTCGCGATGCCGTTGATGACGGTCAAGGTGTTCGCGGCCATTCACTGGCAGGCTCTGCGCCTGTTCATCCGCGGTGCCCGCTACCACCCCGCCCCCGCCAAAGATCAGAATACGACAGGAGCCCCCGCATGAGCGGCCACGACGCCATCCTGCCTGCATCCGCCCCCGCCAAGCCGCGCGACCGCTGGTCACGTTTGGCTTTGCGTTTTGCCTCGGTCATTCGCTGCGGGACGATCAATCTGGTGCTGCCGGATGGCGCGCATCACCGCATCGTGGCCGCCCATTCCGGCCCGGAAGCCACCGTCGTGCTGCGCTCCGGACAGGCAATTCGCCGCCTCGTCACCGGCGGCAATGTCGGCTGGGCCGAGGCCTATATCGACGGGCTTTGGGAGACGCCGGACCTGCGCGCGGTGATGGCACTTGCCGCCGCCAACGAGGCGGAGTGGGAAGAGTTGCTGATGGGCAATTGGTGGATGCGCAACATCAACACGCTCACCCACAAGCTGCGCCCCAACACCCGCCGTGGCTCTAAGAAGAACATCATGGCGCATTATGATCTCGGCAATGAGTTCTATGCACAATGGCTCGACCCGACGATGACGTATTCGTCGGCGCTGTTCACCTCGCCCGACCAGGATCTGCAAGACGCCCAGTTGGCCAAGATCCATCGCCTCTGTCAGGCCATCGGCCTTGCTCCCGGCATGAAATTGCTGGAGATCGGCTGCGGCTGGGGTGCGTTTGCCGAGATCGCCGCCCGAGATTACGGCGCGCAGGTGGTGGGTGTCACGCTGTCGCCGTCGCAACTCGCCTACGCCCAGGCCCGCATCTCCCGCGCCGGATTGCAGGACCGCGTCGAATTGCGGCTACAGGATTATCGCGACGTGCCGGAACAATTCGACCGCATCGCCTCCATCGAGATGTTCGAGGCGGTGGGTGAAGAATATTGGCCGGTCTATTTCCGCACCTTGCACGAGCGCCTGCTGCCGGAGGGCATCGCGGGATTGCAGACCATCACGATCTGCGACCGGCTGTTCCCGACCTATCGTCGTTCGGCGGATTTCATCCAGCGCCATATCTTCCCCGGCGGCATGCTGCCCTCGCCGAACCGGCTGCGCGAGGAGGTGGAAAAGGCAGGGTTGGCCTGGAAGCAGGATTTCTGGTTTGGCCAGGACTATGCGCGCACACTCGCGCGCTGGAATGACGCGTTCCAAGAGGTCTGGCCGCGGATCATCGGCAGCACCAAATTGTCGCGCTTGCCGACCGATGCGCGGTTCAAGCGGCTGTGGGAATATTATCTGCTTTATTGCGAAACCGGATTCCGCGCCGGCTGGACCGATGTCGGCCAAGTGCTCCTGGCCCGCAGCGCGTGAGCGCCGAACCCACCACGATCCTGTCTCCAGACCGCCTCACGTGGCGGGAACTGCTCGCTTACGCGGCACCAGCTCTGCCGCTCGCACTGCTCGGCCTGCCACTTGCGGTGCATTTGCCCGTTTTTTGGGCAGGGCAGATGGGGCTGCGCCTCGGCCTCGTCGGACTTGTGCTGACCCTGGTCCGCCTCGGTGACGTCGCGATTGATCCATTGATCGGTCGGATTTCCGACAATGCCCGCACCCGGATTGGGCGCCGCCGCCCGGCTATCTTGCTCGGCGTGCCGGTTGGGCTGATCGGCGGCGCGGCCCTGTTCTTCCCACCCGAGGGTGCCGGGCCGCTTTGGCTGGCGCTGTCCTATGGTGCCGTGACGCTCGCCTGGAGCCTGATCGCACTGCCCTGGCAGGCCTGGGGAGCCGAGCTTTCCACCGATTATGCCGAGCGCACCCGCATTGTCGGCTGGCGCGAAGCGTTCACCCTGATCGGGATCGTGCTCTCGGCGGTGCTGCCCGCCACACTTGGCCTGACCGACGCGGCCGGGACGCTGCATCTGCTCGCGATTTTGTGCATGGCCTTGGCGCTGCCCACTGTTGCTGTGTTGCTGTTGCAGGTCAAAGAACGCCCGCATCTCCGCAACGAAACCCGCCCCGGAATGCTCCTTGCATGGAAGACGGCATGGCAAAATCACGCCTTTCGTCGATTGATCGCCGCCTGGGCCTTGAACGGGATCGCCAATGGCTTGCCGGCGGTGCTGTTTTTGCTGCTGTGTCGGCATTTGCTGAAAGCACCGGAACAAGCCGGACCTCTGCTGCTGGCCTTCTTCGTCACTGGGATCGTGTTCGTGCCGGTCTGGACGAAGTTGGCCAACCGCTTCGGCAAGCATCGCGCTTGGTGCTGGGCGATGCTCTGGACCTGCGCCTGCTTCCTGCCGGTGCTTCTGCTCGGACCGGGCGACGCGCCCTGGTTTCTGCTGGTCTGCCTCGGCACCGGCGCTGGGTTGGGAGCTGATCTCGTGCTGCCCCCATCGATGCAGGCTGACGTGATCGATCTGGACACGCTCAATCACGGTGAGGCACGGGCCGGCATGTTCTTCGCCGCCTGGACGATGGCGCACAAAGCGGGGGCGGCACTTGCCGCTGGGATCGCGTTCGGCTTGCTCGATCTTGCTGGCTTCAAAACCCAAGGCGAGAACGGTCCGTCGCAGATCACCGCCCTGGTGGCGCTGTATTGTCTGGTGCCGGTGGCGATCAAGCTGTGCGCCATCGCCCTGGTCTGGCGCTTCCCAATCGACCGCGCCGAGCAGGCCCGGATTCGGGCGGCGCTCGAAGCATGAACATTTCGGCACATCACGCCCCCATTGCGGTCCCACCCGCGCAGACCGGCCACTCGCCGATCCCGCGTGGCGTCGGCATCCGGGTGGTGGGCGATGTGCACGGCGATTCCCGCGCTTTCTCTGCCGCCCTTCAGACGGATCGCTTCGTGGTGCAACTGGGCGACCTGACCGATTACGGCCCGGACTCGTCCTCCTGCATCGCCATGGCGCTGGAGATGCAGCAACAGCGGCGAGGGTTGTTCATTCTGGGCAATCACGATCTCAAACTCGCCCGCGCGTTGCTCGGCCAGAAGGTTCGCATCGACCCGCCTTTGGCCGAGACGCTGGAGAAGCTTGACCACCGGCTGCGTGATCGTGCCGCCGAGGCTCTGCTCGCAGCCCCGGCCTGGCTGGTCGACGGGCCTCGCATCTTCGTCCATGGCGGGTTCCACACCGACATGCTCGACTATCCCGCCCCTGGCCTGCCCGATGGGCGGGTGACCGGCGTGCTCGGACGGGCGCTCTACGGCGAGCACACCGGGCGGGTCCAGCCGGACGGCTATCCGGAGCGATCTTTGCGCTGGGTTGATCGGATTCCTGCAGGCATGATGGTTTATTGCGGCCATGACCGTCGCAGCACCGATGGGCGTCCCTATATCAGAAGGAACGCCCAGGGTGGTCTGGCGATCTTTCTCGACACCGGCGCCGGTAAGGGTGGCCATCTGTCTTGGATCGACCTGCCGCCGCTTTGAACAGGACTCCGATCATGCGCTTCTGGACAGCCCTCGCTTTGCTGCCGCTGGCCGCCTGCGCCAGCATGACCCCCGCCGATTTCCACGCGGGCGCCCCGGATATGCGCCTCGAAGACTTCTTCAACGGCAACAGCAAAGCCTACGGCATCTTCCTCGGCCGCTCCGGCGATGTCGGCCGCCAGTTCAAGGTGGCGATGCATGGCGCGTGGGATGGGCGCGACACACTCACCCTCGACGAGGACTTCACCTACGACGATGGCGAGCGCCAGCAGCGTCATTGGGTGTTCCGCAAGACCGGCCCGAACGATTATGTCGGGACCGCGCCGGATGTGATCGGCGAGGCGCATGGGCATTACGACGGCAATGCCTATGAGATGCACTACACCGCCGACGTCAAACGTGGCGATGGCACGATCCGGCTGGATTTCGACGATTGGCTGTTCCGCGAAGGCGAGAACGTGGTGCTCAACAACTCGCGGGCGACGAAGTTCGGGATCGAGGTTGGGCAGGTGCAGTTGGTGTTTATACGCTGAACGTCACGCGCCTGCCTTGCGCAACGCCCAGAAGAACAGGCGCGCGGGCAAGATCTGCAGCAGCTTCAAAATCCAGGCGAGTTGCCAGGGGAAGGTGATCTCGAAGCCGGTAAGCTTCAGGCCGCGCGAGATCCGCCGCGCCGCGTCATCGGTCTCCAACAGGAACGGCATCGGGAATTTGTTCACCGCCGTCATCGGCGTGCGCACGAAGCCGGGATTGATCACCTGCATCAGCACGCCCGCCTTGGTGAGGTCAAAGCGCAGACTCTCGGCGAGCGCGATCAACGCGGCCTTGCTCGCCCCATAGGCACCGCCCTGCGGCAGCCCGCGATAGCCAGCCACCGAGGCAACAATCGCGATTTGGCCCGACCGGCGCGCGAGCATGCCCGGCATCACTGCATCAAGGCAGGACGCCGTGCCGTTGAGGTTGACCTCGATCTGACGGCGGAACGCGGCGAGATCAAAATCCGCCGCCCCCATCTCCTGCCATGTTCCGGCGTTGAGCACGGCGAGTGCGACCTTCCGACCGGAATTGGCCTCGGCACCGGCCACCAGTGCCTTCATCCCGCCCGCATCGGTGATGTCGCCCGGGGCCGCGATCACCCGGCCCGGATGCGCCGCCGCGAGTTCGGCGAGTTTGTCCGCGCCGCGTGCGGTGGCCAGCACCGTCCAGCCTTCGGAGACCAGTTGGGCGACGAGTGCCGCGCCGATGCCCGTCGAGGCCCCGGTGATCCAGGCCAGCCCATCTTGCGGTGTTGCGGCCTTCATACGAACTCTCCCAAATCCATGCTGTCGAGAAACACATTGGCGCGCGCACGCAAGGCGGCAAGCTTGGCGGGCGGCATCTTGCGCAGCCCCATCAGCGGCATCGCCATGCGCGCATTGCCCGCAAAACACTCTGCATGGCGGGCGATGAAATCCCAGTAGAGCACGTTGAACGGGCAGGCACTCGGACCTGTCGCGTCTTTCACATCATAGAAGCAACCACCGCAGTAATCGCTCATCTTGTTGATATACGCCCCCGACGCCGCATAGGGCTTGGAGCCCACAATGCCACCATCGGCGAACAGCGCCATGCCGCGCGTGTTGGGCATTTCCACCCATTCATAGGCGTCGGCATAGACCGCCAGATACCATTCATCGACGGCACCCGGATCAAGGCCCGCGAGCAGCGCGAAATTGCCGGTGATCATCAGACGCTGAATGTGATGCGCGTAGGCATGCGCGATCGTGCCGGTGATGGCCTCACGCATGCAGCGCATCTTCGTCTGACCGCTCCAGTAGAAGGCAGGCAGCGGGCGCGTGGCGCCGAGCGCGTTCAGATGCCGGTATTGCGGCATCTTCAGCCAATAAATGCCACGGATGAATTCGCGCCACCCCAGGATCTGGCGGATGAAGCCCTCCACCGCGTTGAGCGGCGCCACACCCTGCAGATACGCCGCCTCCGCGCGAGCACAAAGTTCACGCGGATCAAGCAGGCCGAGATTGAGGGAGGTGGAGATGAGCGCGTGGAACAGAAACGGCGATCCCACCTGCATCGCATCCTGCCAGTCACCGAACGAGCCCAGCCGATGATCGAGGAAATCCTCAAACGCCCGCTCGGCCTGATCCTTCGTCACCGGCCAGGCGAAATCACCAGCCTTTCCCATATTGTCCGGAAAACGCGCCTCCACGAGAGCGATCACCTCGCGGGTGATCGCATCGGGCGGAAACCGTGGTGGGGCGGGCGGAAACACGTCGGCGGGCATACGCTTGCGGTTCTCCGCATCGAAATTCCACCGCCCGCCCGCAGGCTCGCCGTCCGGCTCCATCAGCACACCATGCCCACGCCGCATCTCGCGGTAGAAGAACTCCATCCGCAGCGATTTGCGCCCGGCAGCCCAGTCGCGGAATTGGCCGATCGTGCAGAGGAACCGGTCATCCCCGCGAATCTCGACATCAATCCCCAACAGCCCCGGCCAGGACCGCATCTCCTGCGCCAGCCGCCACTCGCCCGGCTCGGTGACAACCACCCGCGCCGTCTGATATTCGGCCACCGCCCGCAGCACCTCGCCCCGCAGCGAATGCGCGTTCTGCGGATCATCGAGCCTGCGATAATCGACAATGACGCCTTGCGCCCGCAATTCCTCGGCGAAATGCCGCATCGCCGACAGCACCAGCACAATTTTCTGCGCGTGGTGCGGCACATAGGTGCATTCGTCCATCACCTCAGCCATCAGCACCACATCCCCCGCTGCCAGATCGGACAGCGAGGACAGCTGCGGCGAGAGTTGATCCCCCAGAACCAGACGCAGCGTGGTCACAGCTTGACGTAGACGATGTTGGAGCCGCGCTTGGTGAACGTCAGATGCGCCCATTGGCCGTTTGCATCGTACCAAATATCGATCGGCAGATCCCCGCGCAGTTGATACTGCGTCGCCGTCATCTCGGCATCCTCGCCCGACATCGGGACCTGGCTTTCGCCGATCTTGCTGATCTGCTCGGAAAACAGGCGTCCGTCCTGCGATGAAATGATCCGCGGTTGCAGCATCCTGCTGTTCCAGTAGGTCGAGCAGAGCACGCCCGTCGGTGCCACATAGGGCTCGGTCTTGCTGCCCGAGACATGCAGCCCGTCCGGGTGGCGTTCGGCGAGCATATGCTCCGGGTCACCGTCGTCATCGGTGCGGCTGTCCATCCGGACGAACACCCCGCTTTGCCAGATTTCGGTGCCATGATGCCGATAGCGATAGAGCGCCACGGGACCGAATCCAATCCGGATATCGATGTCGATTCGCACTCTCAGCTGGTCGCTTTCCTGCTCGAAACTCAGCTGATGCGACCCGACCTCGGAGCCGTTGCGCAAAATACGAAAGCCGATCCCACCCGGCAACGGGACCGGCAAAGGCACTGGCAAAGGCACTGGCAAATCCGCCGCGTGGGCGGACAAATCTGGCCTGGGGAGCAAAATCGCACCGGTAGCGGCGAGAAGATGTCGTCGCGTGTGCATACGTTTAAAGTCTCCGTCGGCTGGGACTGCAAATTTGGTCCCGAACCGAGGTGGCACAAGAGGACAATAACGTGGCAAGGTAACTGCCGCATCACGTGAAGGCTTGATCACCGCTTTGCGCCAGCTTCTCCTGCTCCGCCACGCCAAGTCGCTGTGGGACGACCCAAAGCTGTCCGACCACGCGCGTCCGCTCAACGCGCGCGGTCGCGCGTCGGGTCGCGCAATGCGTCAGGCGATGCGCGAATTGGGCCTCGCTCCCGATTTGGTGCTGGTCTCCTCGGCGCGGCGGACGCTGCAGACGCTGGAGACGCTGGCACCGTGGAACGAGGTTCCGCTGATCGAGCCGATGGACGCGCTCTAC
>CAITEF010000129.1 GCA_903891315.1 uncultured Rhodospirillales bacterium
CCCAAAAGCCGAGCGCTGAAAAGCCAAGCGTCACGGCGAGCAGCGCGCCGATATATCCGACGATGCCGATGCGGATGCTGAGGCGGCTGAGACGAAGGCGCGGCGGCGGGCGGAAGCCGATCATCGCCTCCAACGCGCCACGCCCTTTGGCGATCAGAAAATAGCCGGGATCGGTTTGCTCCGGCTCGCAAGAAGTCGCCGCTTCCTTGAGCGCAAGGGCTGCGATGTCGCATTCAGACGTGCTGGAGCCTCGGGCGAGTTGTTCGATGGCGCTGCGGTAGAGATTGCGCGTCGGGAAATCCATCGCCGTGAAGTCGCTGCCAGCCTGCAACCGCGCGTCAACCAGACTGACGCTCTCGAAGAGTTCCGTCCAATCGATGTCGGAAATCAGCCGCATACTGGTGATGACGTTGCGCACGCTGACATTGGAGGCACCCAGCCGCTGGTTGGCATGCTGGACCATCGCGTCGACCGACACGCCCTGCGCCTCCAATCGCTCCTCCAGCCATCCCAGCGCGGGGGTCGTCCGAGGGTCTTGGTCTCGCAGCCGCTTGGCGAGTTGGGCTGCGAAGACATCGCGCAGCGGCTCGGGGGAACGGCTGAGAATGTCGGCATCGAGCGCGGAACGGGCTTCTCCTGACGCAAAAAGCCTATCGGCCAGCAGATCCGCTTCCAGCCGCAATTGATGGCCGGCGATGATCTGGTCGGCGAGGCGACGCAAATTCTCGATCAGCACGATGCGCAGCGTGATCGCCACGGCCCACAATTCGCCAATCGTCAGCGGCTGGACGCGCTGATAGGCCACGATGAAACGGCGCAGCATCTCGGGATCAAAATGGCTGTCGGTGTGCGCGACATAAGCCCACGTCAAGCCCAGCACGCGCGGATAGCCCGCCAAATGCCCATCGGCGAGCTTGGGCAATTGCCGGTAATAGCCCGGCGGCAGATCGTCCCGGATCTCGCGGACTTGTTCCTCCACCAGATGATAATTGTCGAGCAGCCACTCGGCGGCCGGCATCACCGCACCCCCGCTTTCGACGACAACCGCCGTCGCACGATAGGCGGCGAGCAGGACGGTGGCATTGCTGTGCAAACGCGCATGCAGCGATGGGCCCCTCGGCGGCCGCGACGCGATGGTCTGCGCGGCGGCGAGGCTTTCCGCGTGTTGCTCCAGCCGCTCGATTCCGAACAACTCATCCCGGATCGGAGCCGTATCGCTCCAGACCGAGCCTCGCCGCTCGCGCTTCGGCCACTTCGAAGAACGAACCCCGCGTCGCCGAAAAATATGGAATATCGATTTCATCGTCGCCCTCCGGGGCAGTGACGTCGGGCGGTAAAACGCAATTTCAAATGAAGGCCGTCATCGGTCTGCAATGGCACGCCGTTGCAGCCGCACACGCTCTGAAGCGCCGCCGCCGTCTTCAGGCGCGATCAATCCAACGCCCTGCTGGGCGCGGAACCACTTTGCGGTTCACGCAGACATACGAAACCCTTTCACTCAGGTGAACAGGCTCACCCAGAAAATGCCAGGCGGTCGTAATTGCATTCTCAGAAATAAATGACGTCGTCTGCACGCATCTCGGCGCGCCTACGGCATATTAGTTTTCCGATCTCCGAGCAGTTTTTATATGCGCCTTGCATGCCGCTATTTCAACGTTGGCGTTATTTGAATCGAATCTGCGGAGAATCTTTGGCACGAATTGTGCGCGTTAGGTCTGTATTTTTTTTGCGTCTTTTTTTGCGCCGGAGCTCGGCCGACGCACGGATCGTCTCCTTGCTGGCGAACTCCCCCTCAGAAACAGAGGAGTTTCAGCGGACCAGAACCGTCATCTCGCCCGGCCGCGTTGCCCAGGCGTGCAGCACATTGCCGGGGCGGATCGGCCCGACACCGCCGCACGTCCCGGTGTAGAGCAGGTCGCCCGGGTGAAGCGTGTAAAAGCGCGAGGTGAAGGCAATCAGCCGCGCGACGCTGCTGACCATGTCCGCCGTTGAAGCATGCTGCTTCATCGCCCCATCGAGCGTGAGGTTGATCTCGATGTCGTCAGGCGTGCCGACTTCATCCGCTGTCACCAGATAGGGGCCGAGCACTGTGTAACTGTCGATGGATTTGCGCAGGCTGCGCTCCTGCGGACCGCGCAGCGTGATGTCGAGCCCGACAGCGTAGCCGGCCACCGCTGACAATGCGTCCTCTTCCGACACTTCGCTCACAGTACGACCGATCACCGCAACGAGTTCCACTTCATAGTCGGTTCGTTGATCGAGAAAGCGCTGCTTGATCCCCTCGCTTGGTCCGACGAGAGACGACGATGCCATCAGGAAGAGCCCGGATGTCTCAAGGGTGCCCACCGCCCGACCATGCGATGCGCTCTGGTCGGCGAGCATTTCCGCAAGATGGGAGTGGTAGTTGTCAGGGGCGGCGATGATCTTGCCCGGTTGCTGAATTGGGCTGAGCAGACGAACGGAAGCCAGCGCCTCGCCCGGGCCGCTCAGATCCGGCGGGGTGGCGGCGAGGATTGCTGGCAATGCGCGGATCAGGCGATCACCAGGCAGGTCCGCATCGTCGAAAAAGCTGCGCATCCAGCCAGTCACGTCCTGGACGCTCTCACCGGTCACAATGCCCAGCCGATTGTCGTTGAAGCGGCAGATTTTCATGAGGCGACGGTCCTACTGAATTTGAAGATGAATATTGAACGCTGTGGTTTATTTCTTGCCGATCAGCTTGATCATCTCGCTCTTGGTCTGATCCACCTCCGGGTGCTTGGCCCACCAATCAACCGTCACCTCGGTGAAGACGATCCCGTCGGCTTTGGCCTTGTTGAACAAGCTGGCCATGTGCGAGCCAGGCAGGCTGGCGAGATCAACTTTGACGGTCTGCCACATGATCGCCTGCGCATCGGCGGAATCGAGATAGAGCGAGAACAGCGCTGCCGCCGCCGGATGGCGGGCGTGGCGGGGCACCGCAGCGTAGTAGTAACGATACTGCGCCGCATCGCGCGGGATCATGAACGCCACCGGGGCGCCCCGCTCCTGCCAAGCGGTGGCGGTGTTGCTGACGCAATCCATCACCAGCGCCTGGAATTCGCCGGTGGCGATATGCTCGGCGTCCCCGCAGCGCATCAGACCGGCGGCTTGGGTTGAGAGCTGGCGGACGAAATCGAGCGTCTTCTCGGGGCCCCAGAGATCCTTGGCGGCGAGCGTGTCGTAGCCGCCGGCATAGGGCGTGGTGGCGATCTTTCCCTTCCATTCCGGCTTGAGAAAATCCGCGACATTGGCGGGCGGATGCGGGATCAGATCGCTGTTATAGGTCACCCCGGAGACCGCCGATTGGATGCGCAACACATGGCTGTCGTATTCGACCATCTCGGCGGAGATCCGATCCGGCTGCAATGTGTGCCAGGGCACGGGGAAGAACATGTCGCGCGTCAGCAACTGCAACATCTGCGTTGCCGCGCCGATATACAGATCGCTCGTGGCTGGCTGCCCCGCCTGGAACTCGGTGAAAAGCTGGTTGGCGAACCGCGCCAATTCCGGGCCCGGCGAGTATTTGATCTGGATATGCGTCTTGAACATCGCGTTGAACTTCGCCGTATGTTGCGCGACCGCGTCGGCATCGCCGAGGACCGAGTCGGTCCAGACCAGATCGAGTCTGCCCTCTTTCTCCGCGGCCTTGATCAACACATCGAGTGAGGCGGGGATCGTGATCGGTGCGGTCTGGGCGAGGGCGTGGCCGCCGGTCAATGCGGTTGCCAGCAGCAAGGTTGCGAGCCATTTCATGGCCTGTCTCCTCCTTTGATTATGATTGGGCCGGAAATGCCGTGTTCTGGTTGGGTGCTACGACGATGGCGACAGTATCACCCGCTGTGAGTGTCGTGTCGCCGGGCAGTTTTGCCAAAATCACGATCGGACCGACCCGCACGGCGCATTCCACCGCGTCCCCCATAAAAGCGGTCGCCTCAATCTGTCCGACCGCAGCCTCGGGGGCTTGGGCAGGTGGCAGCAATGAGACGGATTCAGGTTTCAGCACGATGGTCACCGGACTGCCCGCCGTGAGCGGTGACGCGATCAGGCAGGCGATCACGCCGACAGGGCTGTCGATATTTGCCTGCCCTTCGTGACTGTCACGCACTGTGCCGGGCACCAGATTGGATCGCACCAGGAAGTTGGCGACGAATTCCGAACTTGGGTGCTGATACAAGCCGCGCGGCGCGTCGGCCTGGACGATATTGCCGTCCTTCATCACGGCGACGATGTCGGACATGCTCAGAGCCTCGGTCTGCTCATGCGTGACGAAGATCGTTGTCACTCCGCTGCTCAGTACGATCCGCCGCAGTTCGAACCGCATCTCCTCGCGCAATCGCGCATCCAGATTGCTCAACGGCTCGTCGAGCAGAAGCACTTTGGGGGAAGCGACCAGCGCGCGGGCGAGGGCAAGACGCTGCTGCTGGCCGCCGCTGAGCATTGGGGCTGGCCGGTCGGCGAGGTGCTGCAACTGCACCAAAGCGAGGCACTCCATCACCCGCCCGCGCGCGGAAATTCCCTGGACCTTGCTGCGATAGCGCAGCGGGAAGGCGGCGTTTTCGAACACGCTCATGTGCGGCCAGATCGCATAGGACTGGAACACCATGCCGAGATTGCGCCGGGCGGAGGGCACATCAATGCCGTCCTCGGCGGAAAACACGGTCTCGCCATCGATGCGGATACTGCCGTGATCCGGCGTCTCCAACCCGGCGATGCTGCGCAACAGCGTGGTCTTCCCGCAGCCGGATGGCCCGAGCAAAGTGAGCAACGCGCCTCGCGGCACCGAAAGGCTCACCCCGCGCAACGCGTGATGTGTCGAATGGCTGGCACGATAGGTCAGTTCCAGATTGCGGATTTCGATCATCCGGCGGCCTCCAGGCTGATTCCGGGTGACAGGCTCGGCAGCGACGCCTTTTGTCGCGACGCTTTGGGGCGCGATTGCAGCAGATAGATCAGCATCAGCGGCAGCATGCACCCGAGGAAAACCACCAGCGCCGCCGAGGCTTTGCCCAGGCCGCCACTGAGCCACATGTTCCAGATCATCACCGGCAAGGTCACATTGCCCGGCGTGGAGAGCAGCACCGACAGCGTCAACTCGCGCGCGGTCAGGATGGCGATGTAGATCCAGGCCAGGATCAGCCCACGCGACATCAAGGGCAGAACCACGCGCCAAATCGTGCTCCAGGTCGAGGCTCCGGAGATATGCGCGGCTTCCTCCAACTCCTTGTGCAATTGCAGCAGCCCGGTGTTGGTGATCCGGGTGCCGTAGCTCAACCAGCCAATGGTGAACGCGAACAGCAGCAGCCCGACTGTGCCGTAGACCGGCAACACCGGTTGGATCACATAGAGCGCCATCAGCAGCAGCCCCATGGCGAGCACGATGTGCGGGATGGCATGTGGCGCGAAGGCGATCTGGTCCAGGATTGTCCGCCCAGGCAGCTTGGTGCGAAAGCCGATCCAGGAGAAGGCAAAGCTGAAGCCCAACACCAGCGGCGGCGTCAGCAAGGCCAGGATGGCGGTGTGTTGCAGGCCGGTCAGGAACAGATCCCATGGCAGCGCACGGAAATTGTTCAGCGAGACGAAGCTCATCGCCTTGGCCGACGGAAGTTGCAGGAATGGCAGCAGCGACGCCCAGACCAGCACCAGCAGCGGCAAAACCAAGCTGAGCGTGATGTAATTGCCGACAAACAACCAGCCGACGAGCCTGCCGGCGCCGAGTTTGATCAGCCTCGGCCGATACGCCTTGCCGCTGACCACCGCGTAGCGATGTCCGTGGCTCATCATCCGTCGCGCCCACCACACGAGCAACAAAGCCGGGGCCAGCATCAGGCTGGCTAGGGCTGCGGGTTTGCCGAAGCCGGGGAAGACGTCCTGCGGATTGGTGAGGAGGTAGAGATAGGTGCTGAAGGTGAATGTCCGGTTGCCCCATCCGATGATGGCGGGCACGTCGAACGATCCGAATGCGATCATGAAAATGTAGATCGCGCAGGACAACAAAGCCGGGCGCATCAATGGCAGGATGATCCGCAACATCACGCCATGCACCGGAGCACCAGCGGTGAGGGCTGCCTCCTCCAAGGAGCGGTCCATCGCGCGAAACGCGGTGGCCGTCATCAGATAGGCGATTGGCGCGCGGCTCAGCCCCTCCACCCAGCCCATGCCGGTGAGGCTGAGAATGTCGAACGGCGCGTCGTGCAGGCTGAACAACGTCTTGGCTGCCACGTTGATCAACCCGATGCGCGGATGCAGCAGGAACAGCCAGCCCGCCGCCGAGGCAAAGCTCGGGATCAGCAGGCTGGTCAGCATTAGCCCTGAAATCACCGATTTGCCCGGCAGATCGGTACACTCCACCAGCCAGGCCAACGGCACGCCGAAGCAGAGTGCGACCAGCAGCGCCACGGAGGCGAAGATCAGCGAATTGCCCAGCATGACGCCTGCTTGCGGGTCGGTCAGGATGCGGCCGAAATTGTCCAAGGTCGGTGTGGACAGGCCGCTATTGGGGTCCGGATTGACGCTCAGCAGCAGGATCGTGCCGATCAAGGCGAGGATGGCCAGACTCATCGCCGCCGTGCCGATCCCGGACGCCGTGGTGAATCCATCCCATCTTCGGCGGATTTTCATCCTGCTGCCTTCCCCCCCGTTCGTCGTCACAATCGCCAGATCAACCGATGACCACGCCCCCACGCGCGATTGTGCCGTCCTCGGCGACAGCGACGCCGTAAGCACTTGTTGCCGCTTCAGGCGAAATATAACCTCGCCGAATGTCGCGCACGACAAGCGCATCATCCCGCTCCGATGGCGGGCCATATCCGCCGCCGCCGCCGGTCTCGACGAAGATCTGATCGCCCGCCGAAAGTGCCGTGCCCTCGGATTTGTAGAACACCGACGGCACCGTCTCTCCCGCCTTGATCACCCGCACCTCGCCGCCCTTCGCCGCACCACCGCCGCGCACGCCCCAGGGCGGGCAGTTGATGCGGTCGAAATTGACGAACAGCGAGCCTTCCCCGGTCATCACGTAGCGCTTGCTGAACCCGAGGCCGCCACGGAACTTGCCGGGACCGGCGGAATCCTCGCGCAGGGTGAATTCCTCGATGCGGAACGGATACAGCGCCTCCTGCAACTCGACCGGGATGATCCGCGTGTCGCCATGCGCCATGGTGCGGAACGGACCGGAACCGTCATGCGTCGCACAGGCACCCCAGCCACCATGCCCGCTGTCATTGGCGCTCCAGATCGCGCCATTGGCCCGCTTGCCGAGCAGACGGAACGAGGAATAGGTGCCGAAATGCGCGCCGGTCACCAACTCCGGCATCGCCGGTTCCAGTGCCTTGATGATCGCGTCGATCACCGTCGGGAACGGGATCGGATAGAGCGCCATCGCCGCCGTCGGATCAGCACTCAACAACGTGCCATCGGGCAGGTTGAGCTTCAGCGGGCGATAGGTGCCCTCATTGGCGGGCTCCCCGGTGGCGATGAGATATTTGAACGCCACCCGCGCCGTTGTCTGCCCACCGCCGAAGCGGCCCGAATTGATGCAGGTGCCGACCTGCGGCGACATCTCGGCGTAATCGATGGTCATCTCGTCGTCTTCGACGATCACCGTCACCTTGATAGGGATCGGCACCTCGGTCACCCCGTCATTGTCGAGGAACGCCTCGGCTGAGTAAGTGCCGTTCGGGATCGCCCTGATCTTCGCCCGCGTCGCCGCCTCGCTCTGGTCGAGGATGAGCCGGATGGCGGACTCGAAGGTCTCGACGCCGTATTTGTCGATCAGTTTCGCTGTGAGCGTTCGACCAAGCACGCATCCGCCGAGCTGGGCGGAAATGTCGCCCATCAACTCATCGGGAAAGCGGGTGTTGTTCTCGATGATCCGGTAGACTTCCTCAATCGGCTCGCCCTTGGACCACAACTTCACGGTCCGCAATTGCAGCCCCTCCATGAAGATGTCCGTCGTGCTGAACGAGATCGCCCCCACCGAGGCACCGCCGATGTCGATCCAATGCACGTTGATCGCGAAGAAGCCGACCAGGGTCTGGCCTTCCGGTCCGGCGAAGATCGGCGTGTACATCACCGTGTTGTTGAGGTGCTGGCCCTGGATTGCCGCGTGGTTGCACACGATCACATCGCCAGGATGCAGCCGCTCGCGCCCATAGATTCGCAACCCGTCGCGCACCGCCATGCCAACGGAATCAGCGACAAACACCGGCATGCCGCCGGTCGATTGCGCGATCAATTGGCCGTCGGCGTCGGTGATGCCGACGGCGAAGTCGCGGTATTCGTAGATATACGGGCTGAACGCGGTGCGCGTGATGTTGGCGTCGATCTGGTCGGTGATCGAGATGATCGCGTGACGGATGACTTCGAGGGTGACGGGATTGACGTCGGTCATGACCGCAACGCCTCCGCAGCATTGATAGTAATTCGAATTTCTCCAAGCGGCCCGATTTCGAAATGGTCGCCGGGCTGGACCAGCGTCGTCGAGCCGTATTCCTCAATCACCGCAGGCCCCGCTGCCGTGAAGCCAATCGGCAATGCGGTGCGCTCATACACCTCCGCCTCAACCCGACCGGTCTCGCCAAAATAGACGCCGCGGCTTCCTTTGCTTGGCGAGCCCGAAGCGGCACGCGGCAGGTTGCCGATCTGCGGGCGTTTCAGGCGGGCGAAAGCCGAGAGATGCAGCGCCTGGAATTCGGCCGGCTTGCCGTCGGCATGGCCGTAGCGCCTGCGATAATCTGTCTCGAACGCGGCGCGGATCTCCGCCAGATCGCTCAGGCCGGAGATCGGCACCTTGATGTTGTGGCGCTGGCCACGATAGCGCATCTCGGCGAAGCGCTCGAAGCGGATCGGCACGTCTCCGAACTCCTCATGCAGCGCCGCCTCCGCCTTGGTCTCCATCTGCGACAGAACGCCATCCAGCTTGCCGATGATCTCGGCGTTGAGCGGTCCGGTGAAGGTCTCGGAATCGTCAAGGCGCGCGTCGGCGAGCAGCATGCCGATGGCGGAGAAATTGCCGGGCTCGGGTGGGATCACAACCGTCGGGATCGACAATTCGCGTGCGAGTGCCGCGCCGTGCAGCGGGCCGCCGCCGCCATAACAGAACAGCACGAAGTCGCGCGGATCGCGCCCATGCTCGACCGAAATCCGACGGATCGCGCCCGCCATCACGACGGTTGCAATCGAGACGATGCCGTCTGCCGCGCGATACAGGCTGTCCTGCCCGACAAAACCGAGCGGTGTGGCGATCTGCTCGGCAATCATCTGGGTTGCGGTCGTCTGATCAAGGGCGAGTTCACCGCCGAGGAAATTCGCCGCCGCAATCCGCCCAAGGATCAGATTGGCGTCGGTCACCGTCGGCTCCATCCCGCCGCGCCCATAACAGACCGGGCCTGGGGTGGAGCCCGCACTGCGCGGGCCGACCTTGAGGCGCTGCTGCGGGTCGAGCCAGGCAATGGACCCACCGCCGGAGCCAACCTCGACAATGTCGATCACTGGGGATTTGATCGGAAATCCCTGAATATAGCCGCCAACGTAATAGACCGAATCAACACCGAAGCGGCCGTCTTCAACCAGGGCACACTTGGCCGTGGTGCCGCCCATGTCGAAGGCAATGACATTGCTGAACCCCAGCGCCTCGGCATAGACGCCCGCACCGATACAGCCGCCGATTGGGCCGGATTCCACAAGGGCTATCGGCTGACGCGATGAGCGCGGCACCGACAGCACGCCGCCATTGGAGCCCATCATGAACAGCTTGCCGCCAAACCCTTGGGCTTGCAGGTCACCGTCCAGCCCGTTGAGGTATTCGTTCACCGGCGGGCCGATGAAGGCGTTGGCGGCGACGGTGGAGGTGCGCTCGTATTCATACCACTCGCGCGACAGATCGGTGCTGTGAGTGATGAAGACGCCCGGCAGCCACTCCTTCAGCAACGCCACTGCACGCTCTTCATGTGCCGAATTCGCGTAGGCATTGAGGAAGCAGAGTGCGACGGATTCAATGCCCAATTGCTTCAGGTTTTCGGCGCAGGCCTGCAACTCGGCCTCATCGAGCGGAATCAGCGTCGAGCCATCAGCCGCCAGCCGCTCGGCGACCTCAAAGCGCAGATCGCGCGGGATCAGCGGTTCGTCGCGCTGGTAATAGAGGTCGAACGGATCGGGCCGGTTGCCGCGCGCGATTTCCAGAACGTCACGAAAGCCGCGCGTGGTGATCAGCGCCGTTTTGGCCCCCTTGCGCTGGATCAGCGAGTTGATCACCAGCGTGGTGCCGTGATTGACCAGTGCGGCATCTTGCGGCGTGCTGCCCGCCTTGGCGAAGCAGTCGAGCACGCCTGCGACAAAATTCCCGTAGGTTGTCGGGCTTTTCGTATAGCGCACGGTTCCGGTCACGTGGTCGTAAGCCACCAGATCCGTGAAGGTTCCGCCGATATCGACGGCGACAACATGCGGCATGAATTTCCTCCGGGCGTGCCCGTTCCCCGAGCTGTTCCGTGTCTTGCCTCATGCTGCCCAGAGGAGTGGCTGGGAACAAGCGAAGAGCATTGCACTTGACTCGTGCAATTTCAGCATCAATCACTCAGTCATGGCGTCCCTCAGATCGATGCGGCTGTTCGTGACTGTGATCGAAGCGGGCAGTTTCGCCACCGCCGCCGACCGACTCGGTCTGTCGCCTTCGATCATCAGCAAACAGATTGCGGCGTTGGAGCGCGACCTCGGCGCAAGGCTGCTCAATCGCACCACCCGCAAAATGGCGGTCACCGAGATCGGCGAGCGGTATTTCGAGCAATGCCGCAAGATCCTGATCGACATCGACTCCGCCGAAGAGGAGGTCGCCGCCTTGCAGGGCAGCGCAAGCGGCAGGCTTTCGGTGCGGGTGCCGCATTCCATCGGAATCCTGCATCTGGGCAGCATGATCGCTGATTTTTGCATGGCCTACCCGGAAATCTCAGCCTCGATCGCGACCGACGATTTTCCGTTGCGCGCCTTCGAGATGGAGCGGCGCAGCGATGTGGTGCTGCATCTCGGCCCGGTGGTCTCCCCCGGTCTTGCGGCACGGGAACTGACATCGATTGTCTGGTATCCCTGCGCATCGCCCGAATATCTGAAACGCCACGGCACGCCGGAAAGCCCGGCTGATCTGCGGCGGTTCAACTGTCTGGTGCATCAATCGGTGTTTTCGGACGGCCGTTGGCCGCTGCACGGGCCAGGCGGTGACACGGTGGTCAGCGTGGCCGGAACGTTTGCCGCCAACAGCGTGATGATCCTCAGCGAAGCCGCGCGCAACGGCATGGGGATTTCCCTGCTCCCATCGTTCTGCATCTATCGCAGCATTGAAGATGGATCGCTGGTGCGTGTGCTGCCCGGCCACCAAGGCCCACAACGCAACCTGCACGCCGCCTATCAGGCCAATCGGATGGTGCCGCAGAGGCTGCGTCTGTTCATCGACTTCATGGTCGAACGTCTGCGCACCCCGCCTTGGGCCGCGGCCTTCGCGTCATCTTCGGCGGATAAGCTCGTGTTTCCGCCGATTGACCGATATAGCGAGACATGACCGAGTCAAACGGGGCAGTCCGGGATTGTCTCCCTGGCGAAGGCTCTCGGAGCCTATGCGCCAGAGGGATGCTTTGCGGGCTGAACAAAGAGTGTGCGATCTGGCGACAATCCAGGCTCAAGGGAGGCCCCCACGCCTCGGCGGGATGCGCAGCACCAGAGATCCGGCCAGAATGCGCCGTCAGACCTCGCCCAGCAGAACCGGGCGCTTGTTCCGGTAAGGTGTCGCGCGTTCGAACGCATCGGCGGCTTGGAAGACTTTCACCTCCTGGAACGGCTTGCCCGCGATCTGGATCGAGACTGGCAGACCGCCCGCGCCAAAGCCGGAGCACACGCTGATCGCGGGCCAGCCGAGCAGGTTGAACGGGTTGGTGAAGCCGGGCAATGCTAGGTTCGCCCATTTCGGCACGTTGTCGATGCGCGGGGCCTCGGAGGGGGCGGCGGTGGTGAGCAGCAGGTCGATCCCCTTCATCGCATCGGCGCTGATCTGGCAGATCTCGCGACGACGGCGGAGCGCCTGCATGTAATCGGTCGCCGCCATCAGACCGCCCATCACCATGCGATCACGCAGCAACTCGCCGTAATCGTTCCAGCGCGTGCGCATCCAGGGCTCGTGCAGGGTGAAGGCTTCGGTGACCAGAATGATGAAATTCGCCGCCTGATACTCCTGCAGCGAGGGGAGTGTAACGTCGACAATCTCCGCCCCTTGATCGCGGAACGCCGAAATCGCCGCATCGATGCCTGCCTGCACGGAAGCCTCGACCTTCTGGTCGCTTTCATGCCAATGGCGCGGAACGCCGATGCGCATCCCTTTCACATCACGCCCAATGCCAGCCGAAAAATTCGGCACCGGGCGATCCGCACTCGCCGGATCGGCGGGATCGTAGCCCGCCATTTCCTGCAACAGCAGCGCGCAATCCTCCGCCGTCCAGGCCATCGGGCCTGCGTGGTCGAGCGAGAAGGCGAGCGGCAAAATGCCTGCGCGACTGCAAAGACCGTAAGTCGGCTTGATCCCGGCAATGCCGCACAGAGCCGCCGGTCCCCGGATTGAGCCGCCAGTGTCCGATCCGGTGCCGCCGAGAATGAACCCGGTACCAACCGCCGCCCCGGTGCCGCTTGATGAGCCGGAGGTGAAGTGATCCGGGTTCCACGGATTGCGCGCGGGTGGCCAGGGCAGATCGAAAGACGGTCCGCCAAAGGCGAATTCATGGGTGGCGAGCTTGCCCAGCATCACCGTGCCAGCGTCGGCAAGTTTGGTGACGGTGAAGGCGTCCGCATCCGGCACCCAGTCTTCCAGCAGCTTGGAATGCGCCGTGGTTCGGATGCCCTTTGTGCCGTAGATGTCCTTGTGCGCGATCGGAATACCGTCGAGCGGGCCGAGCGAGGTCCCCGCCATCACCCGTGCCTCGGCGGCCTTTGCCTCGGCCAACGCACGCTCCGGCGTGGGGAGCAGGAAGGCGTGATAGATGTCGTCGAACCTTGCCGCACGGTCGATGCAATGCTGGGTGAGTTCAACCGGCGAGAGTTTCTTCGCCGCGATCAGGTTGGCGGCGTCCGCGATGGTGGGGGTCTGCATCACGGTTTCTCCCCGAAATAAACATCGGGCTTGAAAATATGCGCCGGTTCTGCCGTCCGGTCCCGACCGGTGCCTCGCACGCGTTCGAGCATCTTCTCCACCTAGGCCCAACCCTGATGGACGGTGCCGACCTGCTCGTCGGTGAGAGACAATCCGGCGCGACGCACCAATGCTTCGAAATCAGCGCGCGATGTGTTGGGCTGCATCTTCAATCCTCCCCAAGACCAGGCACAGCTTTGCACGCGATGTGCCACGAAGCTGCTGGAAATTTCCAGCAATCCAAAGTCCGGAGCTTTCGCAGGCCCGGTTCGACGTCGATGATCGGCCCGTCGCGCACCGTTATCGGGCAGGGCGTTATGGATGCACCTGCTTGATGCCGTTATACCAGTTGTAGATTTCCTCGCCGTTCATGTGCACGACACCGGCGTGCCGGTTGATGTGCTCGTAGATCTCTTCGAGATATTTGATCCGGAACGGCTGGCCCGAGATGTAGGGGTGAATCGCTATCGACATGATGCGCGGCCGCTCAGCCCCTTCGAGCCAGAGACGGTCGAACTGGTCGATGCATTTCTGCTTCCAATATGCTGCCTCGTGGTGCTGCACGATCATCGCCGGGATGTCGTTGCATTCGACGGTGTAGGGCAGTGTCACGAGGGGCCCGTTGTCGGTTTTGATCACGGTCGGCTCATCGTCATAGACCCAGTCGCCGATATATTTCACGCCAGCTTCTACGAGGTTTTCGGGTGTGTCGAGCGTCTGCGTCAGGCCCGGTCCGAGCCAGCCGATGGGGCGCTTGCCGGTGAAGGTTTCGATGGTCTGCATCGATTTGGCGATCATCGCCTTCTGGTCGTCGACCTTGTGGATCGGCATCTGTTCATAGGAATGGCCCATGAACTCCCACCCGGAATCACGGGCTTGCTGCGCCACGCGCGGGTAATCGACGCAGACGCGGGCGTTGAGTGCCAAGGTCGGCCGGATGTCGAGCTTCTTGAACAGATCGAAGAACCGCCACGCGCCGACGCGCATTCCGTATTCATGCCAGGACCAGTTCGGCACATCCGGCAGCAGCACCTGACCGGTGGGGGCCGGGATCACCTGACGTGCCATCGGGCGGGAGATGTCCCACACCTCGTAATTCACAATCGTCCAGACAATGATCCGCGCATCATTCGGCAGTTTGAGCGGCTCGCGGTCCACAATGGCGGAGAATTCGGCGCGTTCTGTGGGGATCATGGACGTCCTCATGGGCTGTGCCGCCCTTGGCGGGTTTGCGATAAGCTCCGATGCGGCGTGGCGCATGTCAATTGGACGTTCTACAGTTTTTTGATCGCCAGACGGTCATTGGAAAGCAGCGTTGAAACCTTAGAAAAATGCACCAATTCTGAGCAGGTTTTGCTCAAATTCGACTTGATCACTTGGGACAAATGACGCGCTGTATTCACTTTTTGGAACAGGAGTTGTGATGCGTTTGGACGTCCTTTGCCGCCTGCGCAGCCGCGCTGCTCTGATGCGCTGACCACATGACGAATATCGCTCCTCTCGATCCGTTTGGCGTATTTGTCGCTCGCACGCCTGGAGCGGCTTCCTCCAGCGCCGGTCCGTTCGCCGGATTGTCATACGCGCTGAAGGATTTGTCCGACACACAGGGGCGGCACCCGACCTGCGGCATTTCTGCCGCCGTACAGGACGAGACGGTGAGCGATGCCCCGGTGGTGGCACTTCTCCGCCAGACCGGTGCGCGACTGGCAGGGTTCACCACCATGACGCCGCTGGCCTATGAGCCATCGGGCGGCAATTCGGTGCAGGGTCGTCCGCGCAACCCCTGGAATGATCAGCATATCTGCGGCGGTTCCTCCTCCGGCTCGGCGGTGGCGGTGGCAGCACGGCTGGTAGATTTCGCGCTCGGGTCGGACACGGGCGGATCGCTGCGGATACCGGCGCAGTGTTGCGGGGTGGCGGCTTGGAAGCCGACGCATGGGCTGGTGCCGGTGGCGGGCACGATGGAACTCGCCCCCTCGCTGGACACCTTGGGCTTTCTGGCACGGGATTGCGGGTTATTGTCGCATCTGGCGGCTCTGTTCGACAGCGCGACACCTTCACCCATCCGCGCGGTCGGGCTGGCACGCGACGTCGCTGCCGGATCTGCGCCGGATATCGCTGCCGGATTTGAGCGGGCGGCGGCGGCGCTCAGCGCGATGGCGTTGCGCGATGTGGCTCTGCTGGAGCTGATCGAGGCCTGTGACCGGCCGGTGCTGACGGTGATGCAGGCGGAGGCGGCCCTGGTGAATCTGCCGCGCATCAAGGCGGGCGGGCTTGATCCCGTGCTGGCGGCCCGCTTGCGCAAGGGGCTTTCGATTGACGCCGCCACTCTGCAATCGGCCAAGGACGAACTCCAACGCGTAGCCCATCAGGATTGGCCCGCGCTTCTTGGCGATGCCGACGCGGTTCTGCTGCCGGTGATGCGCATTTGCACGCCAGAGGTTGATGTCTGCGAGCCTGCCTCGCCGCGCTTTTCGGCCCGCACGCTGTATGAACTCTCCGGCCTCACCCGCTGGGTCAACGGAATCGGCCTGCCTGCGGTCGCGATCCCGGTGGGGTTGGACAGAGACGGGCTGCCGATGGCCGTGCAACTCGTCGGGCGACGCGGCCAGGATCGCAGCCTGCTCGGTTTGGCCTGTGCATTGCAGGACGCGTTGCCCTCAATGCCACCCCCGCCCGATCTCGCCGGAACCTCCGCATGACCCGCCCCGTCGCCTCCTCCGCGCTGTCGCATCTGCGCGTGCTCGACCTCACCCGTGTGCGCGCAGGGCCGACATGCTGCCGGGTTCTGGCGGATTTCGGCGCGGATGTGATCAAGATCGAGGCGCC